>NZ_BCBP01000025.1:0-133891 GCF_001753955.1 Pseudomonas sp. NBRC 111139 | reverse complement strand
GAGGCCGGCACAGGCAGCGCATCCCTGTGAATCAACCCGCACCCCCTGCCATCGGCATCCACCACTTCCAATGCCTCCAGGTGCTGGTATCGGCCAAACAGCTCCAGCAGCTGCCCGATCGTGGCATTCAAGTGCACTGTCGGTTGTTCAGCCAGTGGCACCTGCGTCAGTGCTGGTAAAAGCCCGCTGTCGCGTACCCCCATCTCCTGTGGCCGCCCTAGCAAATAACCCTGCACCAGGTCCACGCCCATCTCCACCAGCACCGCCAGCTCTTCCGCCAACTCGATGCCCTCGGCAATCACCTGTGCCTTCGATGCCCGGGCAATCTGCAAGATAGAGCCTACAAACTCGCGCTTGAGCGGGTCACGGTGGATGCCGTCGATGAAATGCCGGTCGATCTTCACGTATTCGGGGCGCAGCTCCGACCACAGGCGCAGGCTGGAATAGCCCGCGCCCAGGTCGTCGAGGGCAATCGAGAAGCCCATGTCGCGATAGTGGTGCAGGGCATTGGACAGCAGCTGGAAGTCGTCGGTGGGCGTGTGCTCGGTCAACTCGATCACCACCCGGTTGGGCGGCAGGCCAACCTGTTCGAGCAGTTTCAGGGTCAGGCCAGAGGGGTAGTGCGGCTCCAGCAGCGATTCGGGTGAGATGTTGAGAAACAGTTTGCCCTGCAGTTGCTGCTCGCTGAAGCGTCGGCAGGCGCTTTCTCGGCAAGCGGCTTCCAACTCGGTCAGGCGGCCGGCCTGGCGGGCGATGGTGAACAGGTTGAGCGGCGCATGCAGCGGGCTATTGGATGGGCCACGGCTCAGCGCCTCATGGCCAAACACCCTATGTTCACTCAGGCACATGATTGGCTGGAACAGACTGTGAATACGGCGTTGAGCCAGGATGGCACTCAAGGCACTGAGCTGTTCGGCAACGGTCATGATGGATTCCTGAAAAATGAGGGCCGGGCATCTGCATGCCCGGCCCTCATATTTCACGACAGCGCGATGACTGTTTGATGACAGGTCGCATTATTCTGCCATCATTGCTGAGGTGCCTTACTTCTTGGCCACCTTGGTGCTGGCACTGAGGTAGTCGATCAGGATGCGACCGGTTTCCGCGAGGTAAGCGTCGTCTTCCGGCTTGGTGTTTTCATCCTCGACCGGCAGTGCATCTTCGTCCTCTTTCTTCAGCTCTTTCAGCGGCTCTTCACCCTTGGCCTTGCGGCGGGTGTTTTCCAGCGCCAGTTGCTTGGCCTCGATGCTGTCGTGGCGTGCACGGCGTTCCTGCTCGTTGAGGCTGACGGTTTTTTCGTTCATCAGCTTCTGGGTGAGGGCCAGGCGGTCGCGGATGTAGGTGAACTCGGCATCCTTGTCGCTGCGCGCCTCATGCTGCGCCTTGAGCTGGGCCAGGAACGGCCTGAACGGATCGGCCGCAGGCTTGACCACCGGGCGGATGGTGTCCCACGGCATGGCCTCTGGCAGGGCGCTCTCGCCGATTTCCTTGGTGTCGATGATCGAGGGGTAGTCGATGTCCGGCAGCACCCCCTGATGCTGGGTACTCTGCCCGGAAACCCGGTAGAACTTGGCCAGGGTCAGCTTCAGCTCGCCATGGTTGAGCGGCTGGATGGTCTGCACGGTGCCTTTGCCGAAGGTCTGGCCACCGATGATCAGCGCGCGGTGGTAGTCCTGCATGGCACCGGCGAAGATCTCCGATGCCGAAGCCGACAGGCGGTTGACCAGCAGTGCCAGCGGGCCCTTGTAGAAGGCCCCCGGGTTTTCGTCTTCCAGCACGTCGACGCGGCCGTCGCTGTTGCGTACCAGCACGGTCGGGCCTTTCTCGATGAACAGGCTGGTCAGCTCGGTGGCTTCCTGCAGCGAGCCGCCGCCGTTGTTGCGCAGGTCGATGACCACGCCGTCGACTTTCTCTTTCTGCAGTTCGGTGAGCAGCTTCTTCACGTCACGCGTGGTGCTCTTGTACTCCGGGTCGCCAGCGCGGTAGGCCTTGAAGTCCAGGTAGAAGGCCGGGATCTCGATGATGCCCAACTTGTAGTCACGCCCGTCCTGCTTGAGCTTGAGCACCGACTTCTTCGCCGCCTGTTCTTCAAGCTTCACCGCTTCACGGGTGATCGACACAATCTTGCTGGTCTGGTCGCTAGGCGCATTGCTGGCCGGGATGATTTCCAGGCGCACCACCGAGCCTTTCGGGCCGCGGATCAGCTTGACCACTTCGTCCAGGCGCCAGCCCACCACGTCGACCATTTCCTTGTTGCCCTGGGCCACGCCGATGATCTTGTCAGCCGGGGCCACCTGCTTGGTCTTGGCTGCCGGGCCTGCTGGCACCAGGCGCACGATCTTGACCTGGTCGTTGTCGCTTTGCAGCACTGCACCAATGCCTTCGAGCGACAGGCTCATGTTGATGTCGAAGTTTTCGGCGTTGTCCGGCGACAGGTAGTTGGTGTGTGGGTCGTAGGACTGGGCAAAGGTGTTGATGTAGGCCTGGAAGATGTCCTCGGCACGGGTCTGGTCCAGGCGCGCGAGCTGGTTCTTGTAGCGCTTGATCAGGGTTTCCTGGATCTGCTTGGGTTCCTTGCCGGCGATCTTCTGGCGCAGCACTTCGTCTTTCACGCGTTTGCGCCACAAGTCATCGAGCTCGGCCTGGTTCTTCATCCACGGCGCATCCTTGCGATCGATCAGCAAGGTTTCGTTGGTGGTGAAGTCAATCTTGTCCACGCCCTTGTTCAGCTCGGCAAGGGCGAAGTCCAGGCGTTGCTTGACGCGGTCGAGGTAGCGTTTGTAGATGGTGAAGCCCGGGTCCAGGTTGCCGCTCTTGAGGAAATCGTCGAATTGCGTTTTCCATTTATCGAATTCGGCAATGTCGGCAGCGGTGAAGTAGCTGCGCGCCGGGTCCAGCAGCTTGATGTAGCTGTCGTAGATAATGGCCGAACGGGCATCGTCCAGGGGCGGCTTGCTGTAGTGGTGGCGCTTGAGCAATTCCACCACGTTGAGGCTGGCGACGATCTCGTCGCGGTCGGGCTGCAGGCTGTCCCACTTGTTGGCGGCCGCCGCATTGCCGCCGAGCGTGAGGCTGCCCAGGCCGATCATCACAGCCAGTGCGGTGCTTGGAAGGAAATGCTTCATGCTGATTCGACGTGGAGGCAATTGATCACGCATAGTAGGCCGTCTTTTCCGTTGCCGGTTCCATGGAGCCGGGCAAATACTGCAAAAGGCCTGAGGTAAGCGACCTCAGGCCCAGTCATGATTCAACTATGGAGGCACTGTGAAGGCATTGCAAGGCGTTGACGGACATGTGGAGTGGGTCGAGGCCGAACGCCCGACCTGTGACGCGGGCCAAGTGCGCATTCGCGTGGCCGCTGCGGGGCTGAACCGCGCCGACCTGCTGCAGATGAAAGGGTTGTACCCGCCACCACCAGGTGCCAGCCCATACATGGGGCTGGAGTGTTCCGGGGTGGTTGAAGAAGTGGGGGCTGGTGCCGCCTGGCGCGTGGGTGACCGCGTTTGCGCCCTGCTGGCCAGTGGCGCCATGGCCGAGGAAGTGGTGGTCGACGCCCGTCATGTACTGCCGGTGCCCGAGGGCCTTGGCCTGCATGAAGCAGCAGCGTTGCCGGAGGTGTATGCCACCGCCTGGCTGAACATCTTCCAGCTCGGTGCAGTGAAGGCTGGCGAGAAGGTGCTGGTGCACGCCGGCGCCAGTGGCGTTGGCTCGGCCGCCATCCAGCTGTGCAAGGCGTTCGGCAGCCCGGTATGGGTCAGCGTCGGTTCGCAGGACCGCCTGGCCTACTGCCAGGCGCTGGGCGCTGCGGGGGGTGTGGTACGTAACGAGAACCTGGACGCGCTGGAAGGTTTCGGCCCGTTCGATGTGATTCTCGACCCGGTCGGCGCTGGCTACGGTGAGCTGAACCTCAAGCTGCTGGCCCGTGACGGGCGCTGGGTGATCATCGGCCTGATGGGCGGACGCAAGTTTGAACTGGACCTGGCCCAGGTGCTGGGCAAGCGTTTGGAAATTACCGGCTCCACCCTGCGCAACCGTGATGACGGCTTCAAGGCCGAGTTGCTGCGCGAACTGCAGCAGCAAGTATGGCCGCTGTTCGCCGAGGGGCGGTTGTCGCCGCAGCTGGTCGATACCTACCCGGTGGAGTTTGCCCAGGCGGCGTATGCCGAGCTGGAGACCAACCAGGTGTCGGGCAAGCTGGTGATGGTGATCGACCCTAGCCTGGTGTAAGCAGGCCTGGCCCGTTCGCGGGTAAACCCGCTCCTACATCGGGATCGCCATAATTTGAACACTGTGCGATGTAGGAGCGGGTTTACCCGCGAAGGGGCCGGCACAGCCCACAAAGACCTTCAGCTCCAGCTCAGAATCGGCCACCCATTGATCTCGGCATGCTCGCGCAACACCGCATCCGGGTTCACCACATGCGGGTGATCCACTCTCAACAACAACGGCAAGTCATTCCTCGAATCGGAATAGAAACTCGCGCCCTCCAGGTTCTCCTGCTCCTGATCCAGCCATTCCAGCAACCGCGTGATCTTGCCCTCACGATAGGTCAGCACCCCGTGGGTCTTGCCGGTGTACACCCCGTTCACTGCCTCCAGCTCGATGGCCAGGTATTCATCCACGCCCAGTCTCGCGGCAATCGGCCCGACCAGGTGCGTCCCCGAAGCGGAAATGATCAGGATGCGATCCCCACGCTTGCGGTGCTCGGCAATGCAGCGGCAGGCGTCACCGTAGATGATCGGCTCGATCACTTCTTCGACCCACGGTGCCACCAGGTGCTCGACTTCTTCCAGGGTACGCCCGGCAATCGGTTCCAGGCTGAAGGCCATGTAGTCCTCCATCTGCAGGTGGCCCCTGCCATAGGCTTCCATCAGTTCATGGTCGCGGCGCAGGAAATCCTTGCCGTCGACCCAGCCCAGCCGGGCCATCTGCTCGCTCCACAGTGATGCGCAGTCGCCGTGGATCAGGGTTTCATCCAGATCGAAAATTGCCAGTGCCATTGTGTTGAGTCTCCTTAAGCCACTTCCCGCAGCGCAGTGGGGTCGATCGACACGCTTACCCGTTTTCCGTCCGCATGCAAGTCGGCCGGCGAGCGGTTGAGCACATCGACCACCAGCTCCACGTCGCGCACCCGCACCCGGTAGCGGATCACGTTGCCCAGCAGGCTGTGGCTGCGCACCTCGGCGTCCAGCTCGCCGTGCACGCCTAGGGTGATTGACTCTGGGCGGATCGCCAGGCGGCTGGCCACCGGGCGCTGCAGCAGGCGGCTGGCGCTGTCGGCGTCGAGCAGGTTGTAGTTGCCGATGAAGCCGGCGGCAAACAGGTCCACGGGGGCGGTGTAGAGGGTTTCGGCATCGCCGCTCTGGACGATGCGCCCCTGGTTCATCAGGAAGATGCGGTCGGACATGGTCAGCGCTTCCTCCTGATCGTGAGTGACGAATATGGTGGTCAGCCCCAGTTCGCGCTGGATGGCGCGAATCTGCTCGCGCAGGTGCTTGCGGATACGCGCATCCAGCGCCGACAACGGTTCGTCGAGCAGCAGCAGGCGCGGGCGGGTGACCAGTGAGCGTGCCAGGGCCACGCGCTGGCACTGGCCACCGGAAAGCTGGTGCGGGTAGCGCCCGGCGAACTTGCCCAGCTCCACCAACTCCAGCACCTCGCGTACCCGCAGCTGGCTTTCATCGGCCTTGACCTTCTGCATGCGCAGGCCGAAGGCGACATTCTGCTCCACGGTCATGTTAGGGAACAGCGCGTAGCTCTGGAACACCATGCCGATGCCACGCTTTTGCGGGCTTAGCGGCACGATGTCGTGGCCGTCGAGCAGTATCTGCCCGCTGTCCACCGAGGTCAGCCCGGCAATGCAGCGCAGCAGGGTGGACTTGCCGCAGCCGGACGGGCCGAGCAGGGTGACGAATTCGCCGCGTTCGATGTGGCAGTCGATGCGCTCGAACACCGGGCTGCCGGCGTAGCTTTTCTGCAGTTTCTGTACGCTGACGAAGCTCATGTCAGGTCTTGTCCTTGTTCAGGCGGTTGGCGACCCAGGTCAGTACCAGCACGAAGGCGAAGTAGGAGATGACCAGCGCGCTGTTGAAGTGGCCGCTGCTGTTGCGCATGTTGTTCAGGTACACCTGCAGGGTCTCGTAGCGGGTGCCGACCAGCAGATTGGCAAACACGAATTCGCCGAACAGGAATGAGAACGACAGCAGCACTGCCACCATCAGGCCCTGGCGCAGGTTCGGCAGCACCACCAGCAGTGCGGCCTGCCAGGTGCTGGCGCCGAGCAACTGCGCAGCGTCCATCAGGTCGCGCAGGTTGATGGCCTGCAGGTTGTTGGTGATGGCCCGGTACATGAACGGCAGGGCGATGGTGAAGTAGCAGCCGATCAGGATCCACGGTGTGCCGACCATGGCCATCGGCCCGCTGCCATACAGCTGCAGCAGCCCCACCGACGACACCACCGGCGGGACCGCGAATGGCAGCAGGATGAGGATGTTCATCAGCGCGTCGAGCCGCGGGAAGTGGTAATGCACCACGAACAGCAGTGGCAAGATCAGCACCACCGACAGCAGCAGTGCGCCTACGCACACCAGCAGCGACTGGCCGAACGCGGCAAGGAAACGCGGCTCGCTCCACAGCGCCGCATACCACTTCAGGGTCAGGCCACTGGGCAGCAGGCTCGCCGACCAGCTGGTGGCCAGCGAGTAGAGCAGGGTGCCGGCCAGGGGCAGCAGCAGGATCAGGAACAGCAGGTAGACCACGAGGCGGTGGTACCAGCCGCCGGAACGAATGTCAGCGCGCATGGTAGCTCCTTTTCAGCAGCCATTGATGCACCACCGTGACCAGCGTCATCAGCCCCACCAGCACCATCGCCAGGGCGCTGGCCAGGTTCGGATCGAGGCTGATGTCGCCCGCCACCAGGCCGGCGATGCGGATTGGCAGTACGTTGAAGTTGCCGGTGGTCAGTGCGTACACGGTGGCGTAGGCGCCGAGGGCGTTGGCCAGCAGGATGACGAAGGTGCCCAGCAGTGCCGGGGCCAGCACCGGCAGGCCGATGTGTCGCCAGTACTGCCAGTGGTTGGCGCCCAGCAGCGCGGCTGACTCGCGCCAGTCTTCGCGCAGGGCGTCGAAGGCGGGGTACAGCAGCAATACGCCCAGCGGGATCTGGAAGTAGGTGTACACCAGGATCAACCCGCTTTTGGAATAGATACTGAAGTCTTCCAGCAGGCCGACCTGCTTCAGCAGCAGCGTCAGCGCGCCGTTGAAGCCAAGCAGGATGATGAAGGCAAAGGCCAGCGGTACGCCGGCAAAGTTGCTGGTCATGTTGGCGAAGGCGCTGACGAAGTCGCGCAGCTTCGAGTCCACCTGGCGCAGCGAGTAGGCGCCGAGGGTAGCGATGACGATGCCGAACACGCTCGACCAGAAGCTGATTTCAAGGCTGCGTTGCAACGCCTGCAGGTAGAACTTGGAGGCGAACACCTTGCTGAAGTTGTCGATGCCCCAGCCGGCCTCTGATTGCAGGCTGTTGATCGCCACCCAGGCCAGCGGGGCGACCTGGAAAATGACGAAGAACACGGCGAACGGCAGCAGGCAGAGCAGGGCCAGGTAGCGGCCACGCATGCCGCCATTCACTTCAGCAACTCCCGGCAAACCGTCTTGTCGTGCGCGGCGCCCAGCAGCTCGCAGATGGTGCCGCACAGTTCGGTTTGCAGCGGCTTGGCGGCCGGGTCCAGGCTGAAGGCGTCGCCGAAGACGAACAGCGGCACTTCACGTTCTTCAGCCAGCAGGCCGTTGTGCGAGCGGTCGTTGTTCATGCCGTGGTCGGCGGTGACCAATACCTGGTAGCCCTCTTCGAGCCAGCCGGGCAGATAGTCGGCCAGCAGGATGTCGACGCTGCGCGCAGCGTTGCGATACTGGCTGCTGTCCAGGCCGTGGCGGTGACCCACGTCGTCAACGCTCATCGGGTGCACCAGCAGGAAGTTGGGGGCGTGGCGGCGGCGCAGGTACTCGCCATCGGCCAGAAGGTGCGAATCGGGGTAGCGGTCGTCCCAGTAGAACAGCCCGTGCTGGATCGGCAGCTTCGGCGCGTGGGTGTGGCGGTCACGCTGCGGGTCGAAGGGCGAGCGGTTGTACAGCTCGCTCATCCAGTGATAAGCCGCCGCCGCGGTGCCCAGGTTGGCCTCGCGGGCGTAGTGAAACACGCTGCGTTGGTTGGACAGGCGGTTAATGTTGTTGTGCACGATGCCGCTGTCGATCGGCGGCACGCCGGTGAGGATGCATTCGTACAGCGGCCGCGACAGCGAGGGCAGCTCGCATTCCACGCGGTACAGCGCGGCGCGATCTGCTTCGACGTAGGCGTGCAGGTGGCCCATCGCATGGTGGGCGACCTGGTAGTTGAGGCCGTCAAGCAGGACCAGGATGACGTTGTGTTGCATGTTTTCTCCAGTCATGAACCGCGTTGGCACCTTCGCGGGTAAACCCGCTCCTACATGTATCGCGTATCCCTGTGTAGGAGCGGGTTTACCCGCGAAAGGGCCGGATCAGGCACTACAAAGCCCAGCCCCTTACTCCATCTCGATGATCACCTGCTCCTGCCACATCTGCGGCAGTTTCTTCGAGGTGGCTTCCCAGGCTTCGGCATTCTTGATCGGCTGGGCGGCACCGTACTGGTCGTTGGGCAGCAGCTTGGCCTGCACATCCGCCGGCAGCTTCAGGTGCTCGGCCCGGATCGGCCGCGCATGGCCCTTGGCCAGGTTGATCTGCCCGGCGTCGCTGAAGATGTATTCACGGGTCAGCTTGGCCGCGTTGGGGTGCTTGGCGTACTTGTTGATGACCGTGGTATAGCCGGAAATCACCGAGCCGTCCGAGGGGATCAGCACTTCAAAACGCTTGGGGTCGATCTGTTCACGGTAGCTCAGGCCGTTGAAGTCCCACACCACGCCAACTTCCACTTCGCCTTTTTCCAGGGTCTGGATGGTCGGGTTGGCCAGTGACAGGCGCTTCTGCTGCGCCAGCTTGGTGAACAGCTGCAGGCCCGGCGCCACGTTGGTTTCGTCACCCTTGTAGGCGATGGCCGCAGCCAGCACACCGTTGGCGGCCTGGGCGGCGGTGCCGACGTCACCGATGGCGACCTTGTACTTGCCTTTTTCCAGGTCATGCCAGGTTTTCGGGCGGTCGCCTTCTTTGACCAGGTCCTTGTTGATGATGAAAGCGATGGTGCCGGTATAGGCCAGCGCCCAGTGGCCGTCCTTGTCCTTGGCCCATTCCGGCACCTGGTCCCAGGTGCTTGGCTTGTAAGGCTGGCTGACGCCCTTGGTCACCGCGATCGGGCCGAAGGCGGCACCCACGTCACCGATGTCGGCGCTGGCGTTGTCCTTCTCGGCTTCGAACTTGGCCAGTTCCTGGGCCGAGCTCATGTCGGTGTCGCTGTGCTTGAGGCCGTACTTGCTGGCCAGGTCTTCCCAGGTGCCTTTCCAGTTTGCCCAGGCGTCGGGCATGCCCACGCTGTTGACAGTGCCTTCCTTGCGGGCGGCGTCTTCCAGGGCCTTGAGGTCAGTGCCGGCGGCCATGGCCGTGGTGCACAACGCGATGGCCGAACCAAGCAGTGACGCCATGAAGAACTTTTTCATCCGAAGCTCCTTTGGGTGGGTGCCTTTGCGATCGTTGTTCTGGGTAAAGCCGTTGCAAGCCTTTGACTGGCACCTTTGGTCTAGGTCAGCAAACCTTGAGCCAAAGTAGGCCGCTTGCGTGACAGTTTGATGTAGGGAGGGGGCCGGCAAGGGCCCTGAAGCTACAGCGTAGACCAGGTAATCGCCCCGGTTCTGCTGGCTTGGCGCGTTTCTGGCAGTGCCTGGCCCAAGCTTTGTCACAGGATGTTCATCAGCCCTGCCTAGGCTTGCACTATTCTCAACCTGCCCTGTGATGGGGCTGGACTAGTCCAGATAGGTAACCTTTCGATGCAGTCGACGCCCCCGCGTGCGGTAACAGCCATCTGCCATGCCCTGCAGGAGCAGATCGAGCATGGCCTGCTGGCGCCGGGCGGCAAGCTGCCGGCCGAGCGGCGGCTCAGCGAGGTGTTCGACACCACGCGCATTACCCTGCGTGAGGCGTTGGTGCAGCTGGAGGCCCAAGGCTTGATCTACCGCGAAGAGCGCCGAGGCTGGTTCGTTGCGCCGCAGCGCTTGACCTACGACCTGATCGAGCGCAGCCACTTCCATGCCATGGTGCGCGATCAGGGGCGGGTGGCCAGTACCGAACTGCTGTCGGCGAGGCTGCAGCCGGCATCGGCGGCCATCTGTGCACGCTTGCAGCTGCCGGCGTTGTCCAGCGTGGTGCGCGTCTGCCGGTTACGGCGGATTGACGGGCGGGCGGTGCTGTATGCCGAGCATTACCTCAATCCCCGGTACTTTCCAGGCATTCTCGAACACGACCTGGCGCAGTCACTGACCGAGATTTATGGGCGGGTGTATGGCATCGAGTACGGGCAGGTGTGCTTCGAGATCCTGCCGACAGCGTTGCCGGTGGAGGCGGCAAGCGCTTTGAAAGTGTCGGCGGGCAGCCCGGGGTTGCACATTACCCGGGTCAACAGCGATCAGCATGGGCACTTGATCGACTGTGACCTCGAGTATTGGCGGCATGATGCGATCCGCATTCGGGCCCAGGCTGGATGAGGTGTTGCCTTCTTCGCGGGTAAACCCGCTCCTACGAGCCGGCCTCTGTCATCCCACCCCCACCGGCTGTCACCACCTGCACCGACAACCGCGGCGTCGCCAGGTCCAGCCCGGCTTCATCCAGCTGCCGCTTCAAGGCCAGGTTGAACGCCCGCGACACCTCCCACTGCTTGATCGGCGCGGTCTTGAACCGCGCCCGCAAGATCGCCGACCCTGACTCGAAGCTCTCCACCCCTTGCAGCTCCAGCGGCGACCAGATATTGCGGCGCATCAGTGGGTCATTGCGCAGCTTCTGCCCCACTTCGCGAACCAGCGTGATCGCCTGGTCGATGTTCATGCTGTGCGGGATTGCCACGCGGAAGATCGCGTAGCCGAACTCCCGCGAGTAGTTCTTGATGCTCTTGATTTCGCTGAACGGGATGGTATGCACAATGCCGTCGATGTCGCGCAGGCGCACGGTACGAATGGTCAACCCTTCCACCGTGCCCAGGTGGCCGCCGACATCCACGTAGTCGTCGATGGCCAGCGAATCTTCGATGATGATGAACAGGCCGGTGATCAGGTCGGCCACCAGCGACTGGGCGCCAAAACCGATGGCCAGGCCGATCACACCGGCACCGGCCAGCAGCGGGGTGACGTTCATGCCCATGTTGGCCAGGGCGACGATGACCGCAATGATGAAGATGACCACGAACATCACGTTGCGGATCAACGGCATCATGGTTTGCGCACGGGCGTTGGCCAGCCCCCGGCGCGAGCGCACCAGGGCATGGTGTACGGCGGTGTCGGCAAGGATCCACACCAGCCAGGCCACGATCAGTGTGCCGGCCAGGCCCAGCAGGCGCAGGCTGATGTCATGGCCATCGCCCTCTGCGAAGCTGATCATCGACACGCCCCACACGCGCAGGCCCAACTCGATGAACACCAGCCAGATGAACAGGTGCACCAGCAGGTAGCCGAAGTTGCGCAGGCGCTCGGTGTACACCGCCTGGCGCTTGCCGGCCCGCTTGGGGTTGGCGGCATGGCGGCGCACCAGGCCGTTGAGCACCATGCACACCACCACCAGCACCGTGCACATCAGCGACTGCCGCAGTGCGGTGCTGGTGTCGCCGGCGGAGACGAAGGTGGCGAACAGCGAAATGGCCACCAGGATCAGCGCCGGAATGAACCAGAAGCTGCCGAGGATCTCGATGGTATCGCTGAGGGTGCGTCGGGTCAGGCGCCGCGACAGTGGCTGGTTGCGGATCAGGTGGGCAATCGGCCTGCGAAAGCGCAGGATGAACAGCCCGGTGCACAGTGCCGCAATCACATTGGCCAGGGTAGCCAGGGCGTGGGCCAGGTGGGTACCGAGGGCAACCAGCATGCGTGGATCGCTCATCGCCTCGCCAAACGCGGCGAAGCTGCCGATCAGCCACAACGGGCGAAACGCCTGGCGCCGCAGGATGTGCAGGGCGCGGTGGCGGTGTGGGCCGTCCAGCAAGGAAAAGGCGATGACGCAAATGGCCGAAAAGCAGGTGCCGACCACCAGTGCGTAGGCCAGCACCATGGCCAGGGATTTGCCCAGCGATGGCGGCAGCACGAAACTCAGGTACACCGTGAACACCAGCGCTACCAGCCAGGGGCCGAGCTTGCGCAAGGCAAAGCGCACCAGGTCCCAGGTACGCGGGTGCTGTGGCAGTTCTTCGCTCAGGCCAAAGCGCAGGCGTACCCGATGGCCGACCCAGTTGAAGGCGTAGGCCAGCACACTCCACACGACAATCACTGCAGCAAAACCGAACAGGATTGGCGGCCACTGGTGCACGGGCACCACCAGCTCGGTCAGTTCGGCCTGGGCTTGTTCGATTTCCGCGGCCCAGCGGTGGAATGGACTGGCATCGCCGCTGAACTGTTTTTCAAAGTCATGCAGGGCACCGCCGATCAGGCCGAGCACGCCCTGTTCAACGCTGGGTTGCGATTGCCGGGTGGCGTCGCGCAGTTTTTTCAGGTCGGCCAGCAGCTTGGCCCGTTGCTGGTCGTTTTCGAGGTTCTTGATCACCTCGTCCAGCGACTTGCCCAGCGGCTCGGTGGCTTCTGGCTGCGCGGGCGCGCTGCCGCCCAGCAGGCCAGGCAAGCCCGCCGCTTGTACCGGGGCGATGAACAGCAAAAGCAACAGGAACAGGTAACGCAGGAGGGCAGGCACTGGCAAATCTACCTCAGGTCAAACGATTGACCGAGTGTAGAGGTTTATGTCGGCAGTTTCTCGAGGATCTTCCAGCAGGTGAGGCCGAAAATACCCAAGGTGCCGACCCACATCATCAGTACACCGATGTTGCGTTCGCGCATGCTGAAGCCGATGGTCAGCAGCATCAGGAACAGGAACACCGGGACGAACAGTGACAGGAACGGGGACATGGACAGCAATCCTTTTGCAGTGGGGCCATGTAACAAGCATAGCGCTTGGCAAGCGAGGCGTGATTGACCTTGAGCATGTGTAAGCAGGCTCGGCCTATTCGCGGCGGTTCGACGCCTCGAATAGGCCGGGCCTGCTTAGATCAAGGCAGTTCGCGGCTACGGTAGAACGCGGTCAGTACCTTCACCAGGTGCGCCAGGTCATGGCTGCCGCACAGCTCGCGAATGGAGTGCATGGCAAAGGTCGGCAAACCGATATCTACCGTGCGCACACCCAGGTGGCTGGCGGTGATCGGCCCGATGGTCGAGCCACAGCCCATGTCGCTGCGCACCACAAAGCTCTGCACCGGGACTTCCTCGGCCATGCACAAGTGGCGGAAGAACCCGGCAGTCTCGCTGTTGGTGGCGTAACGCTGGTTGTTGTTCACTTTGATCACGGGCCCGGCGTTGAGCTTCGGCCCGTGGTTGCCGTCATGCTTGTCGGCATAGTTGGGGTGCACGCCGTGGGCGTTGTCGGCCGATACCATCAGCGAGCGCTGGAGGGTGCGCACATAGGCGTCGCCATCGGGTAGCAGGCGCTGCAGGGTCTGCTCCAGCATCGGGCCATCGGCACCGCAGGCCGAGCAACTGCCGACTTCTTCGTGGTCGTTGCACACCAGCACACAGGTTTCGTCGCTGTCGGCGGCCAGCAGGGCCTGCAAACCGGCGTAGCACGACAGCAGGTTGTCCAGGCGGGCGCCGGCGATGAAGTCGCCATTCAGACCGATCAGCGCGGCGTCCTGCGTGTCATAGAAGCTCAGCTCGTAGTCCAGCACCACGTCGGCGATCAGCTCGTGCTCGCGGGCCAGTTGCTCGGTGAGCAGGGCGCGGAAGTCGATGCGTTCGTCACCGGCCACTTGGGCGAGGATGGGGGGCAGTTCGTTCTGCGGGTTGATCGCCCAGCCTTCGTTGGCGGTGCGGTTCAGGTGGATCGCCAGGTTGGGGATGATCGCGATTGGCAGCTTGAAGTCGATCAGCTGGCTTTCGACCTTGCCGTCACGGCGGTAGGTGACGCGGCCGGCCAGCGACAGGTCGCGGTCGAACCAGGGTGCCAGCAACGCGCCGCCATACACTTCCACGCCCAGTTGCAGGAAGCCCTGGCGCTGCAGCTCGGGCTGAGGCTTGACCCGCAAGCACGGGCTGTCAGTGTGGGCGCCGACCATGCGGATGCCATTGAGCAGCGGCGACTGCTTGCCCAGTTTGATGGCGATGATTGAAGAATCGTTGCGGGTGACGTAGTAGCGGCCGCCAGTCTCGGGGTCCCAACTGTCGCGCTCGTCCAGGCGCTTGTAGCCGGCCGCCTCAAGGCGCTGGACCAGGCTGGCGGTGGCATGGAAGGGCGTGGGGGAGGCCTTGAGAAATTCGATGAGGCCGGTATTCAGTGCGTCGCGCATAGCTCACTCCAGACAGCAGTGGCGCGAGTTTAACGCAGAATGTCGACAATTTGTGTCTGCATCTTCGCGGCTAACGCTGCTACCACAGGTATTACACAGCCCCTGAGCGCCGCGCGGTCCCTGTGGGGGCGGCTTCAGCCGCGAAGAGGCCGGTACAGGCCCTGCGAAATCAGAACGGTGCCGGGCACTCGAACTTCAACCGCTGCCCGGACACCGGGTGGGTAAAGCTCAGCATCGAGGCATGCAGGCACAGCCGCTCATGGGCCGCCAGGGCTTGCGGGTTGGCGTACAGCCGATCACCCAGCAGCGGGTGCCCGATCGACAGCATGTGCACGCGCAGCTGGTGCGAACGCCCGGTAATTGGCGTCAGCTCCACCCGACAGTAATCGCCGCAGCGTTCGACGATACGCCAGAAGGTCAGGGCGTGCTTGCCCTGCTCGTGGTCCACCACATGCCGTGGTTTGGTCGGTGGGTCGTAGCGCAGTGGCAGGTCGATGCTGCCGCTGTCCAGCGTCGGCTGGCCCCAGCACAGTGCGGTGTAGGCTTTTTCGGTTTCACGGTCGTGAAACTGGCGCGACAGCTCGCGGTGGCTGTCGGCATCGCGGGCCAGCAGGATGATGCCGGAGGTTTCCCAGTCCAGACGGTGCACGATCAGCGCATCGGGGTAGCCGTTTTCCTGCAGGCGGGTGATCAGGCAGTCCTTGTTGTCCTCGGCACGGCCAGGTACCGACAGCAGCAGGGTCGGTTTGTTGATCACCAGGATGGCGGCGTCTTCGAAGAGGATCTGGACATTCGACAGCGGCATTGCAGGTCTCACGAAAATAGCAGTAAACGCTGGGGCCGCTTTGCGGCCCTTCGCGGGCAAGCCCGCTCCTACAAAGGATATGCGTTCCCCTGTAGGGGCGGGCTTGCCCGCGAAGGGCTGCAAGGCAGCCCCAAATTGTCGACTACGCGGATCAGCGATCCGGCAGGGTGATGTTCAGCTCCAGAATCGAGCAGCTGCCCTGGTTTTCCAGCTCGATATGCACATCATCGTTGCCGATGTTCACATATTTGCGGATCACTTCCAGCAGTTCTTTCTGCAGCGCGGGCAGGTAGTCCGGTTCGCTGCGTTGGCCGCGCTCGTGCGCCACGATGATCTGTAGACGCTCTTTCGCTACCGACGCGCTGGTCTGTTTCTGTCTGCCACGAAAGAAGTCAAAAAGGTTCATGGTTTATTTGCTCCCGAAAATGCGCTCGAAGAATCCCTTCTTCTGTACATCGATGAAGCGCATCGGCTTCTCTTTGCCCAGCAGGCGGTCGACCGCATCACTGTAGGCCTGGCCGGCATCGCTCTGGTCATCGAGAATGACCGGGATACCTTGGTTGGACGCCTTGAGGACGGCCTGCGATTCCGGGATCACACCCTTGAGCTTGATCGACAGGATTTCTTCCACGTCGGCCACGCTCAGCATTTCGCCTTTGACCACGCGCTCCGGGTGGTAGCGGGTGATCAGCAAATGCTCCTTGATCGGCTCTTCACCGTTTTCGGAGCGGCGCGACTTGCTCGACAGAATGCCCAGCATGCGGTCGGAGTCACGTACCGACGAAACTTCCGGGTTGGTCACCACGATGGCTTCGTCAGCGAAGTACATGGCCAGGTGAGCACCTTTTTCGATACCGGCCGGCGAGTCGCAGATGACGTACTCGAAGTCCTTCTTCAGGTCCATCAGTACCTTTTCCACGCCTTCCTGGGTCAGCGCGTCCTTGTCACGGGTCTGGCTGGCGGCCAGCACGTACAGGTTCTCGAGGCGCTTGTCCTTGATCAGGGCCTGTTGCAGGTTGGCTTCGCCGTTGACCACGTTGACGAAGTCGTACACCACGCGGCGTTCGCAGCCCATGATCAGGTCGAGGTTACGCAGGCCCACGTCGAAGTCGACAATGACGGTCTTGTGGCCGCGCAGTGCGAGGCCGGTACCAATGGCGGCGCTGGTAGTGGTCTTGCCCACACCCCCCTTGCCGGAAGTAACCACGAGAATCTTGGCCAAGGTGTTTCACCCCTAAAAATAGTCGGGACACTTGTCCCTGCAAAAAACTGAAATAGCTAAATAAAGGCAACGGTAAAAAAGTTGCTCTAAAAATGCTGGCAAGTATCCGTTAAAGACGGGTGATGTTCAACACGTCACCAGACAGGCTGACTTGCACGCTGGTCCCCCACAGCGGATCCCGGCGCAGGTCTTCGCAGACTTTGTACTGGCCGGCGATCGAGACCATTTCGGCGGTCATCTGCTGGCAGAAGATACGCGCCTTGGTGTTGCCTTTGATGCCGGCCAGGGCGCGGCCGCGCATGGCGCCGTACACATGGATGTTGCCATCGGCCAGAAGTTCCGCACCTGGGCTGACCGAACCCGTCACAACCAGATCACCGCCCTGAGCATAGATCTGTTGGCCGCCGCGTACTGGCGAAGTAATGATGCGGGTCGGGCGCACCTCGGGTTCGGGGGCAGGTGCTGGCGCCGGGGCCGGCTCGGGCTTTTTGACCACCTCGGGCTCGGGCTCCAGCGGCCGTTCGCGGGCCCCCGACGGCGGCAGCACCGGCAGGTCGATGGCGATGGCGGCGGCGATGTCCTCGATGCGGTTGGCACGGATGGCCAGGGTACGCAGGCCGTGGTGTCGGCAGATCCGCATCAAGCCGGGCAGGTCGATTGCCCCTTCGTCGGCCGGCAGCTTGTCCAGCGCCAGCACCAGCGGTGTATTGCTGAAGAAGTTCGGGGCCTGGGCGACTTTGGCCGCCAATTGGCGGTCGAGGGCTTCAAGGTCATTGCGCGCCAGTTCCAGTACCGTAATGGCGAGCATGCTGCCCTTGAGCTGGAACACGGAGGCGGTGTCGGGTGTGTGGTTTGGGCTCATGGTCTGCATAGACGGCTTGTTGCGAAAAAAGTGCCCTGACTTATAACGAGAACACCGGTTGCCCGCAACATGCGCTGATCCGTTGTAGAATGCGCGGCCTTTGTCTTTCCGGATGCTTCAATGGAACGCCCGCGTTTTCGTCCCTATTACCTTCACCCCAAGTTCTGGGGCCTGTGGCTGGGCCTGGGCCTGCTGTGGCTGGTGGTCCAGTTGCCGTACCGGGTGCTGCTGAAGATCGGTGCCGCGCTGGGCGCCGTCATGTATCGCTTTGCCGGTGAACGTCGGCGCATCGCCGCGCGCAACCTGGAGCTGTGCTTCCCGGAGCTGTCGGTCGACGAACGGCAGCGTTTGCTCAAGGCCAACTTCGCCTCTACCGGCATCGCCTTCTTCGAAATGGCCATGAGCTGGTGGTGGCCCAAGGCCAGGCTGGCGCGCCTGGCCCATATCGAGGGCCTTGAGCACCTGCAGGCCGCCCAGCAGGCGGGGCAGGGTGCGATCCTCATGGCGGTGCACTTCACTACCCTTGAAATCGGCGCCGCGCTGCTCGGCCAGCAGCACACCATCGACGGCATGTACCGCGAACACGGCAATGCACTGTTCGACTTCATCCAGCGCAGCGGCCGCGAGCGTCACAACCTTGATTCGCTGGCGGTGGAGCGCGAGGACGTGCGTGGCATGCTCAAACTGCTGCGTTCGGGCCGGGCGATCTGGTACGCACCGGACCAGGACTACGGCGCCAAACAGAGCATCTTCGTACCGTTGTTTGGCATCCCCGCAGCGACGGTCACCGCTACCACCAAGTTTGCCCGGCTGGGCAAGGCGCAGGTGATTCCGTTCACCCAGAAGCGCCTGGAGGATGGCAGCGGCTATCGTCTGGTCATCCACCCGCCGCTGACGCACTTCCCCGGCGAGAGCGAGGAAGCCGACTGCCTGCGCATCAACCAGTGGGTTGAACGTGTGTTGCGCGAGTGCCCCGAGCAATACCTTTGGGCGCACCGGCGGTTCAAGTCGCGGCCCGAAGGGGCGCCGCGGCTGTATGACAAGAAAAAGCGCTGAACCTTGTAAGCAGGCCTGGCCTCTTCGCGGGTAAACCCGCTCCTGCAGGATTACCACGGGTTCTGCATATTGCGGGGCCCTGTGGGAGCGGGTTCACCCGCGAAGAGGCCGGGCATGAAAGCACCTTGACCCCAGGAAGGACGCCATGGCTCCACCCCCGGTAACCGGTCTCATCCTTTCTGGCGGCGGCGCCCGCGCTGCCTACCAGGTCGGCGTGCTGGCGGGCATCGCCGAGTTGCTGCC
The DNA here is from genome assembly GCF_001753955.1 of Pseudomonas sp. NBRC 111139. Taxonomy (NCBI): domain Bacteria; kingdom Pseudomonadati; phylum Pseudomonadota; class Gammaproteobacteria; order Pseudomonadales; family Pseudomonadaceae; genus Pseudomonas; species Pseudomonas sp. NBRC 111139. The sequence continues at coordinate 115,215 of NZ_BCBP01000025.1, read as the reverse complement.
CGCCGGCGCGCACAACCCGTTCCCGGTCATTGTCGGCACCTCCGCCGGGGCCATCAACGCCGTCACCCTGGCCAGTGGTGCCGTGCACTTCAACGAGGCCGTGCAACGGCTCACTGCCTTCTGGCAGAATTTTCGCAGCCATCTGGTCATCCGCAGCGACTGGCCCGGGGTCGTGCGCCAGGCCAGCCGCTTCGTCGGCCACAGCCTGCTGGGGCTGGGCGGCCAGGCCCCCGTGGCGTTGCTCGACAGCAGCCCATTGCGCAGCCTGCTGCAAACGCACCTGAACCTGGATGGCATCGGCCACGCCTTGGCCGCCGAGCAACTGCGCGCCGTGGCGGTGACCGCCTTTGGCTACGAGTCTGGCCAGGCGGTGACCTTCTACCAGGGCCGCGGCACCATCGAGGCCTGGCTGCGCCATCGGCGTATCGGCGTACCCGCACCGTTGACCATCGACCACTTGCTGGCCAGTGCGGCGATCCCGCTGTTGTTCGCCCCGGTGCAACTGGGCGGCGAGTATTACGGCGACGGTGCAGTGCGCCAGTCGGCGCCGATCAGCCCGGCCTTGCACCTGGGCGCCAGCCGGGTGCTGGTGGTCGGGGTCAGCGGAAACCCGCAGCGGCCAGCGCCACCGGTGCCGCCCCAGCGTGTGTTCAGCGGGCAGCAGCCGAGCCTGGCGCAGATCGGCGGGCACCTGCTCAACAGTACGTTCATTGACAGCCTGGAAGACGATATCGAACTGCTGCAGCGCCTCAACCACTTGAGCGGGCTGTTGCCGGCGCACCTGGATGCCCGGCGCCTGGGGCTGGCACCGATCGACGTGTTGGTGGTGGCGCCCAGCCAGCCGCTGGATGAGATTGCCGCTCGGCACCGCCGCGAGTTGCCGGCGGCGTTACGCCTGTTTTTACGGGGGCCGGGGGCGACGCGCACCAGCGGGGCGGGGGTGTTGAGCTATTTGCTGTTCGAGGCCAGCTATTGCAGTGAACTGATCGAGCTGGGGCGCAAGGATGCCTTGGCCAAGAAGCGCGAGCTTTGCGAATTCCTGGGGATTTGATGTTGCCTGTGCGGGCCCTTTCGCGACAAGGGGTTGCGCCAATACCTGTGTAGGCGCGGGTTCACCCGCGAAAGGGCCGCAGCAGGCTTACTCGGCTATCTGCAACTTGCGCGCCTGGGTATACACATACCGCACCTTTTCATATTCGAACGGCGAATTCAGCTGGCCATAACGGAAGTTGGTGGTGTAGCGCTTGTCCACCACACGCAGGGCGAAGATTTCCGGGTGATCGGTGCTGGCTTCGGCCACGTTCAGGTAGTTGACCGCCTGCTCTCCCGCATAGTCCACCACCAGCCCGGTGGTATCGCGCAGGTTCGATGGGCCTAGCACCGGCAGCATCAGGTACGGCCCATCCGGCACGCCATAGAAGCCCAGGGTCTGGCCAAAGTCCTCGCTCTGGCGCGGCAGGCCCATGCTGGTCGCCGGGTCCCACAGCCCACCCACGCCGATAATCGTGTTGAACATCAGTCGCGCAGTGATTTCTGCCGAGCGCTTGGCTTTGAGCTGCAACACGCTGTTGAACAGGTTCGGCACATCGCCAAGGTTGTTGAAGAAGTTGCTCACCCCTGTGCGCACGAACTTTGGGGTTACATACTGATAGCCACTCACCAGCGGCAGCAGCACCCATTGGTCCAATCGGTAGTTGAAGTGGTAGATGCGCCGGTTGATCGACTCCAGCGGGTCGTACACGTTCAGCGCCTGCAGGGTTGAGCGCTCGAACTCGCGCTGGTCCAGCCCCGGGTTGAATTTCAGCTCACGCAGCGGGTCGAGGAAGCCATCGGCTTCGGGCGCCAGTGGCGCGGTGCCGATCACCTGCGGGTCGGCCTCGACCACGCTGGCTCTGGGTGCGGTTTCGGCGGCCAGGGTGTGGCCAGCGGCAAGCAGGGCAGTGGCGAAGAGGAGTTTGTTAACCACGGAAGAACTCCAGCATGGCGTCACTGTTGACGCGGTAGTTGAGGTTGCCGCAATGGCCGCCATGGGGGTAGAGGGTCAGCCGTTCACCGAACACCTTGCGCAGGAAGCCAATGTCGCCCGGGCCGAGAATGACGTCGTCGGCGTTGTGCATCACAGCGATCTTGTCACTGCTGCGCAGGTAGTCTTCCAGGGCATACAGGCTGACCTGGTTGACCAACTGCAGGATGCTGTTGCCGTCGGTGCGGGCGCGCCACATCGGAATCACCTGCTCGGTCATGTAGCAGTCGAAGTCGCACTGCAGGGCGCGCTTGAAGAACGGTGTCAGGCTGCTGCCTTCGGTGATCGGGAACTTCGGCGGAATGATCAGGCCACGGCGGTTGATCAGGTCGGAAGTGAAGGCGATGTCGGCTGCCGAGAAGCGGAACGAAGTGCCGATCAGCATGGCCATCTGCTCGTTGGACAGGTGCTGGCGCGACTGCTGGAAGTCGTACAGCAGGGCGTCGTTCAGGTCGATGTAGCCCTTGTCCTGGAAGTAGCGGGTGAGTTTTTCCAGCATCAGCTCGTAGAACGTGGTGCTGCGGTCGATGCCCTTGACCTGGGTTTGCACCAGCTTGTCGAGGTTGTTGATCGAGGTGTAGAGGTTGACCGGTGGGTTGAGCAGCAGCACACGTTTGAAGTTGAAGCTGCGGCGGGTTTCGTCCAGGTGGCTGACGAAGGCGGCGTCGAGCGCACCCAGGCTGTAACCGGTGAGGTAGAAATCACTGACTGGCAGGCGTGGATGCTGGGCGCGCACGGCCTGCATGACCCGGTACATGTCTTCGGCGTCTTCCTGGCTGATGCCGGGGGTAGCAAAGCGCGAGGCTGCACTCATGAAGTCATAGCTGGTGGGCGATGACAGTTGCACCACGTGGAAGCCGGCCTGGTAGAACAGCTTTTTCAGGTATTCATTGATGCTGCTGCTGTAGGGCGCACCGGTGCCGGCGATGATGAAGATCAGCGGCGCTTCGCGATCCTGGCGGGCCAGGCGGTACTTGAGCTTCTTCACTGCCCAGAAGTTGTCGGGCAACGTGAACTCACGTTCCGGGCGCAAGTTCAGGCTGTAGTCGGACTGATTGATGTCATCGTCGCTGGGCAGCTCAGGGCGCTTGTCCGGCGGCGTGGTGGCGATGGTGGCCTCGAACGGGTTGGTAAGAGGGTAGCCATAGCTGGCAGCGTCGATGTCCCGCGCTGAAGCGGCCACAGCCATGAGCAAGCTGCCGAGCAGGGCAGCGAGGCGCAAAGATCGAAGCATGTAATCCCCCAAAAGAACGCAAGGTCGAGCAGTGTGCAGGCTAGGACCACAGCCAGGCGGGCAAAGTTGCCCGCTGCGGTGGCCTTTGGCGTACTTGCTATCTGCAACATAGCCGCCGGGGTGTGATTTTGCCTTAGAAACGGGCATAAGCGATCATGGATGCTTTCGATTACCGCTATTGGAGAACAGGATGTCTCGTTCGCTGCCGACGGTGCTGCTGGTGCTGTTTCTGGGGCTTTGGCTCGCGGCCAGCTATGGTGTGCGTTACGGCCTGATGGAGGATGGCCAGTGGGTAGGGCTGTGCGCAGTGCCGACGGCGTACTGGCAGTGCGAGGTGCGTTCGCTGCTGGGGTTGGGCATTCACCATCAAGTCATGGCCTGGGGCGGATTGGGCCTGGCGCTTCTGGCCCAGTTCGTTTCCGCGCGTGCCGGCTGGTGGCTGGCAGTGTTGGCACTGGTGTTCGCGGTGCCGGCGCTGGTGCTGTACACCGCCAGCATTGCGGTGTTTGCGCTGGTACTGGCGGGGTTGCGCCTGGTCAGGCAACCCCCAATGTAAGCAGCTGCGCGTAACTTGTGGGAGCAACTGTCCTGCTCAATTTCCAAAAGCTGGCGCTCCCACAGGGATTGCGCCAGCTTTTGGAAATTGAGCAAGACAGTTTACTCACACAAGGTTCGCGCCGGGCTCGAGGACTATGCAGTATCAAGCCTGTCGCATCCGCAAGCTTCGCCACAACGCCGCTGTCATCAGCACACTCACCACCGCCCAGCCCCAGGCCTGCTGGTTCTCCAGCCCTTCGACGAACAACTGCGGCGCCACCCCGGCGCCGACGATGAACGCCAGCAACGCCACCTCCGCCCGTCGCGCCCGCACCGGCCACAGCACATACACCAGCGCCGGCAACGCCAGCGCCGCGCTGGGGAAGCTGCGGTAGCGCGGGTCGAACACCATTGCCAGCATGCTCACCGCCGCAGCGAAGCCCGCCGCCAGCAACAGCCAGCCGGCTCGCACCTGCAGCCAGGCGAACAAGCGCTCACGCCAGCCGGCCCGCCGCGCCAGCGCCAACAGCGCGTGGGCCAGTACCAGCAGGTTCAGCCCGGCCAGCATCAGTGCCCACAACCATTCCCCGGCAAAGCGCGCATGGGTGCGCATCAACTCACCCCACAGGCCCAGGCAAGCGGCGCCAAACGCTGCCAGCAGTGGCAGCAGGAAGGCGGCCAACGGTGTAGCGGGGCGCCCGGCCAGCACCAGCATGATCACCATCAGCACGGTGCTGGCCAGCAACCACTGCGGCCAGTCATGCAGGTTGCTCACGGGCCCTTCGAGCACGCCCTTGTCCTGCCGGTCCGCGTCGTACAGCCCCCAGTAGCCACCCACTGCGCCCTCATTGGCGCGTTTCCAGGGCTGATCGAAGGCTTCGATCAGGTTGTAGTGCCAGCCATTGCGCTCGGCCATGGCCACGAAGCCACGGATGAAGCGCGCCTCATTGACCCGGCTGGGCACCGCCGTTTCGCGTTGGCGGCCTTCGCTGGGCCAGCCGGTTTCGCCAATCAGTATGTCCTTGGGCGCAAAGCGTGTGCCGAACACCCGGCGCACATCGGCAACGTGGGCCAAGGCATCGTCGATGCCACGCGGATCGTCCTCCCAGTAGGGCAGCAGATGGATGGTGAGGAAATCCACTGCCGGGGCCACCTGCGGGTGCTGCAGCCAGAACTCCCAGACATCGGCGTAGGTCACCGGCACCTTGACCTGGCGCTTCACCCGCGCGATCAATTTGGCCAGGTGGGCACCGGTCACCTCCTTGCGCAACAGTGTCTCATTGCCGACGATCACCGCGCTGACCACGTCCGGGTTGGCGTTGGCAGCAGCGATCAGCAGGTTGATTTCCCTCTCGGTGTCGGCCGGGTGGGCGTTCACCCAGGCGCCCAGCATCACCTTCAGCCCATGCTTGCGTGCCAGCGCGGGGATCGCCTCAAGACCGCTCATGGAGTAGGTACGGATGCACTGGAACCGCTCGGCCAGTAACGCCAGGTCGGCGTCCATCCGCGCTGGGCGCAGGCGAAACGGCTGGTCGTAAGGCGACTGGTCTTTGTCGAACGGCGTGTACGAAGCGCATTGCAGCTTGTGCGCAGGGCTGGCCGCATCGGGCAGGTGCACAGGCTTGCCCAGCCCGTACCAGAGCCCCCCCAGCCCGAGCAGGGCCAGCAGGCAGGCAAGCAGGTACAACGGCAATGACAAGCGGCTACAACTGGGCATGTGGCGGTCCATCGTCTGGCACAAAAGGTTAGATAGTAGCCCGGCGCCAAACCTTTGGCATGCAAGGATCGCGCAGGCCGAGGTAGGCCGATGGCGCTAATGGCATAGTGCTGTCGCATATGGGGCGGGTGCAGGTCGCAGCTGGATCAGGTCGACTTGTGTTGCAGGAAGATGATGCAATCTCCAAGACCTGACGAGGGGATGCTTTGATGGCAACTTTGAAGAAAATGCGACGTTTCCTGGGCGTGGGCACCGCCCTGGTAATGGCCATGAGCGCTGCACAGGCTATGGCCAAAGAAGTAAGCATTGGTTACGTGGATGGTTGGGCCGACAGCGTGGCGACCACCAACGTGGCCGCCGAAGTAATCAAGCAAAAACTCGGCTATGACGTGAAGTTGCAGGCCGTGGCCACGGGGATCATGTGGCAGGGTGTGGCAACTGGCAAGCTCGATGCCATGTTGTCGGCCTGGTTGCCGGTGACCCATGGTGAGTACTGGGCCAAGAACAAGGACAACGTGGTCGACTACGGCCCGAACTTCAAGGACGCCAAGATCGGCCTGATCGTCCCCGAGTACGTCAAGGCAGTGAGCATCGCCGACCTCAAGACCGATAACAGCTTCAAGGACAGGATTGTCGGCATTGACGCAGGCTCCGGCGTGATGCTCAAGACCGACCAGGCGATCAAGGACTATGGCCTGACCAGTTACAAGTTGCAGGCCAGCTCGGGTGCGGCGATGACGGCGGAACTGGGCCGTGCCTATGCCAAGCAGCAGTCGATTGCGGTGACCGGTTGGGTTCCGCACTGGATGTTCGCCAAGTGGAAGCTGAAGTTCCTCGAAGACCCGAAAGGCGTATATGGCGCGGCAGAAACCGTGAACAGCATCGGCAGCAAGGAACTGGCCACCAAGGCACCGGAAGTGGCGGAGTTCCTGAAGAAGTTCAACTGGCAGTCCAAGGACGAGATTGGCGAGGTGATGCTGGCGATTCAGGAAGGGGCCAAGCCTGAAGCGGCCGCCAAGGACTGGGTCGCCAAGCACCCTGATCGTGTGAAGGAGTGGACTGGCAAGTAATCACCTTCCAGGGCCAATAGGGTTTCTTCGCGGGTGTACCCGCTCCTACAGGAGCGGGTACACCCGCGAACGGCTCATCACTTTGTTACGCAATCGGTAAAACACCGTTGCATCTAAGACTAAGGTCGTCTGGTTGGCGTTCATCGGCAGCATAAAGTAAGGGTGTGGGTTCCATCCCGTATCTGTGCTGCTAGGACAAAAACAATGAACGACAGCATTTACCTCTCGATACAAAACAGCCCCCGTTTCAAGGAGCTGGTCACCAAACGCGAACGGTTCGCCTGGATTCTCTCGGCGATCATGCTCGGCCTGTACTGCGCCTTCATCCTCCTGATCGCCTACGGTCCTCATTTGCTGGGCGCCAAGCTCAGCCCTGAGTCATCGATTACCTGGGGCATTCCCCTGGGCGTCGGTCTGATCGTTTCGGCATTCGTCCTGACCGCCATCTACGTGCGCCGCGCCAACGGCGAATTCGATGAGCTGAACAAGGAAATCCTGAAGGAGGCGCAACAATGATTCGCCAAGTCAAAGCCCTGGCCGTACTGGCCTGCGGAGCCTTCGCACCCGCCGTGTGGGCCGCCGATGCCCTGACCGGCGAGGTGCAGAAACAACCGCTGAACGTTTCCGCCATCGCCATGTTCGTGGCCTTCGTCGCCTTCACCCTCGGCATCACCTACTGGGCCTCCAAACGCAACAAGTCGGCATCGGACTACTACGCTGCCGGTGGCAAGATCACCGGCTTCCAGAACGGCCTGGCGATTGCTGGCGACTACATGTCGGCCGCCTCGTTCCTGGGTATTTCCGCGCTGGTGTTCACCTCGGGTTACGACGGCCTGATCTACTCGATCGGCTTCCTGGTTGGCTGGCCGATCATTCTTTTCCTGATTGCCGAACGCTTGCGCAACCTGGGCAAGTACACCTTCGCCGACGTGGCCTCGTACCGCCTCGGGCAAAAGGAAATCCGCACCCTGTCGGCCTCCGGTTCGCTGGTGGTGGTGGCGTTCTACCTGATCGCGCAGATGGTCGGCGCCGGCAAGCTGATCGAGCTGCTGTTCGGCCTGGACTACCATGTGGCGGTGATCCTGGTGGGTATCCTGATGTGCCTGTACGTGCTGTTCGGCGGCATGCTGGCCACCACCTGGGTACAGATCATCAAGGCTGTGCTGCTGCTGTCCGGTGCCAGTTTCATGGCGCTGATGGTCATGAAGCACGTGGGCTTTGACTTCAACACGCTGTTCTCCGAAGCGATCAAGGTACACGCCAAGGGCGAGGCGATCATGAGCCCCGGCGGCCTGGTCAAGGACCCGATCTCGGCATTCTCCCTGGGCCTGGCACTGATGTTCGGTACTGCCGGCCTGCCGCACATCCTGATGCGCTTCTTCACCGTCAGTGACGCCAAGGAAGCGCGCAAGAGCGTGCTGTACGCCACCGGCTTCATCGGCTACTTCTACATCCTCACCTTCATCATTGGCTTTGGCGCGATCCTGCTGGTCAGCACCAACCCGGAATTCAAGGACGCCGCAGGCGCTCTGCTGGGTGGCAACAACATGGCTGCGGTGCACCTGGCCAATGCGGTGGGTGGCAGTGTGTTCCTCGGCTTCATCTCGGCGGTGGCCTTTGCCACCATCCTGGCGGTGGTGGCTGGCCTGACCCTGGCCGGTGCCTCGGCGGTGTCCCACGACCTGTACGCCAGCGTCTGGCGCAAGGGCAAAGCTAACGACAAGGACGAGATCCGCGTATCGAAGATCACCACTGTCGCCCTGGGTGTGCTGGCGATCGGCCTGGGGATTCTGTTCGAGAAGCAGAACATCGCCTTCATGGTCGGCCTGGCGTTCTCCATTGCGGCCAGCTGCAACTTCCCGGTGCTGCTGCTTTCGATGTACTGGAAGAAGCTGACCACCCGCGGCGCCATGATCGGCGGCTGGCTGGGCCTGGTGAGTGCGGTGACGCTGATGATCCTTGGCCCGACCATCTGGGTACAGATTCTCGGCCACGAGAAGGCCATCTACCCGTACGAGTACCCGGCGCTGTTCTCGATGGCCATTGCCTTCGTCAGCATCTGGTTCTTCTCGGTCACCGACAAGTCCAAGGCGGCTGAGGATGAGCGCGCGCTGTTCTTCCCGCAGTTCGTGCGTTCGCAGACTGGCCTGGGTGCCAGCGGGGCGGTTTCCCACTGAAGCTGTAGCCATAACGCGCTGAAATGCACAACGCCCCGCTAGCCGGGGCGTTGTGCATTCAGGGGTTGCTCCAGGCAATACTGGCAAACTGCATCCCTTGGGAAATTTCCTAAATCCGCTCGGAACGGTCCTAACTTCCAATCGCCAGCGTTCACGAATAATCGCCACTACTGATCGGGCAGTCGCCCCTCAGCCAGTGATTCCCTCAAGGAGATTTGATCGTGAAACGTATGCTGCTTGCCCTCCCTCTGGCCATGCTGTTTGCCGGTGCCGCCCACGCCTTGGACCCGATCGAAAAGCAAGTGCAGGTCACTGCCCAGGTGCCGACCGATGCGTTCTTCGTCGAGCCGGTGGGCGGCAACTGGATGAACGACCCGCAAGAGCTGGGTTGGAACCCCAATCAGGCCAAGCTCGACCCTGTCCGCAAGGAGCTGCAGGTCAAGAGCACCGTTGGCGCTATCAACGCCTACCTGGTCTCGCCCGCAGTCATTGCCAGCGGTTCCCACAACATTGGCTTGGATGTGAAGGTTGGCGACACCGTGTTGCAGACCACCCCAGTCGAAGTGGTCAGCGCCACCCAAGCCGCACCGGGGGCGATCGTCGGCTTCGAAATTGCAGCCCAGCCTGCCCCAGCCGCGGGTTATGAGCCAGGCAACTACCAAGGCCTGGTGAGCATGATCTTCGAAACTGGCACGCCTTGATTCACCCCCCCCATCGTTCATTCGTTGTTGCCTGTTCCTGCCCTCGGCGCTTGCCGCGGGGCGGGCAGGTATTGCCCGCAAGCGACGCCCATGACCCTACAATTTCCCCTTTCCGCGCTGTACCTGAGCTTGCCGTTGGCAGCCTGCCTGGCCGCAGTGCCAGTGACGGGCCACGCTGCGACCGCAGCGCTGGGTGGCATCGAAGGTCTGCCCAGTGAGTTTGAAGCGCACTTTTATGAAGTGCCGTTGGCCGTGAGGGTAGACTTGGATGGCCGCTATCTGGGTGATGCCATGGTCGTGCTCAGCCGGGATCAGCGCGTGCAACTGCTGGAATTCACCGAAACCGTCGACAGCCGTGAACCAGAAAGCCTGAGGCGGCGCTGGCGCGAACGCCTGGTCGAGGGGCGCCCGCTGGGTGACTGCCAGGCAAACTGCCCAGATGGCCTGCGCGCAGTGCACTACAGCTTGGCCAATTCGCAGTTGTCACTGCTTACCGACCAGGCCGAAGCGTCAACGGCCGGCGAGCGTTATCACCGGCTTCCCGAACAGGGCAGCTACGGCCTGCTGGTGCGTAACCAACTCAACCTGGTCAATGATGGCCGAGTCACCAGCGGCCGCTATGCATTGCAAGGGCAGGGCAGCCTGGGTAACTGGACGACCCTGGCCGATGGCCAGCTCGACCGTGGCAGCGACAGTCAACAGGGCACGCGCTACCGGGTTGACCAGTTGTACGGTGAGCGACTGGCGCAGGACCACTTTTATCGCCTGGGCTATTTCACCCCCAGTGCCCAAGGCCTGACCCGCCAGCCACGGCTGATGGGGGCCAGCCCCGATACCACCCTGGGCCTGATGTTCGGCAGCAGCGACAGCCTGGCCATCGACAATGGTGCGCCCAGCGCGACGCCCATCTATGTCACGCCCAACCGCCCCGCCGTGGCGGAAATCTACCGCAACGGCGTACTGATCAATAGCCAACCGGTGCAGCCCGGCCTGCAGACGCTGGACAGCAAAGTGTTACCCGGGGGCATCTATGAAGTGGAAATCCGCCTGGTCGAGGACGGCCAGGTGACCTCGCGCAGCCAGGCATTCATTTACAAACCCAGCAACTGGCGCAGCACCGATGCCCCCTGGCGCTACAACCTGTACCTGGGGCGGCAGAGCAGCCTGTTGAGCAACTGGCAGCGCGACGCAGATGACAGCCTGGCGGCAGGCGTGCTGGCCAATTACCTGGTGCACCCGCGGGCTATCGTCGGCGTTTCGGCACAGCGCATCGACCAAACCCTGCAATACGGCACGTCGCTGGACTGGGATGTGCTCGACCGCTTCAAACTGTACGGCAACCTGTTCCGGGCCCAGGGCTACGGCAACGGCTACGACCTGCAATTAATTCACGCCGGTGAAAACAGCTCATTGGTGGCCAGCCAGAGCAGCACCTGGCTGACCCGCCCCGAATCACTGCGTGATGACCGTCAGCCGAGCCACTGGCAGGCGCGGCAAACCCAGACGTCGGTGTCTTACAACCATCGCCTCGACCCGCGCAATACCGCCAGCGTGCGTGTGTCGCACAGCAGTGGGGCCAGCGCCGGTACGGGGGTGGATTTGGGCTGGTCGTACTTCGGCCAGCTACTGGGGTCGCAGGCCAACTGGCGCCTGTCGCTGTTCGACCGACCGGGCAACGCGGGTACTGGTGAGGCCCGCAGCCGCGGCGTCAACTTGAGCCTGAGCATGAGCTTGGGCGGCACGAGTGGCCGGCGCCTGTCGGCCAGCGTCGGCAGCCGCACAGCGCGCGATGGCGGGCGCGACCTCAATGCCGCAGTGGCCTATCAGCAGGACGTCGACCTGGGCCCGCTGCGCAGCGTTGGCCTGACCGCCAGCGCCGACCGCTATGGCGCCGGCCTGGGTGGCGACACGCAGTTCGAGAGCCAGCAGCTGCACGGTGATGCGTATTTCCAGCGGTCTTCCTACAACGGTGAGTTCAGCGGCGGCCTCAACCTGGAAAGCATGCTGGCTGTCGGGGCTGGCAAGGCGGCCGTGAGCGGCCAGTACCTGCCTCACCAGGCTGGGCTGATCGTCGATGTCGAAACCGATATCCAAGGCTTGAAACTACGCGCTGACGACCGCCATGGCGGTACTGCCAATCTGCGGCCTGGGCGCAACCTGGTCCCGGTGGCCGCCTACAAGGCCGGCCATGTGCAATTCGACCTTGAAGGCGCGCAAGCCACCGCAGCGGTGATTCAGCCTTCCAGTGTGGACTACCACCTGAACCGTGGCGGCATTGGCTACCGCCAGCTTCGGGTATTGCGCACGCTGACCGTCATCGGCCGCCTGCTCGACAGCCAGGGTCGCCCGCTGCGGGGCGCGCAGGTGATCAACCACGCCAGTCGCAGTGTCAGTGAGGCTGATGGGTTCTTCGCCGTGGAAATGAGCGAGTCCACACCCAGCCTGGAGGTGCGTCAGCAAGGGCAGGTCGTATGCCTGTTGACGCTGAATCTTACGCAGCTGGTACGTGAAGACGATGTGCTGTTGGCCGGCGACCAGCGTTGCACGCCCGCAAGCCTGGCCAAGGCCGCTGATAGCGGGGGGGAGCGTGTTGAGAGCTAGCTCAGGGTCGGTAACAGAGCGGCCCTACCGTCGTTTCAGACGGCTCCTACACATCCTGCGATTGTTCCCGCTTTACGGTATGCCAATCGCTGTACTTATCCAAGGAACCTTCAAACGTGAATATCCATCGTCTGCTTGCCCTGGCCTGTCTGGTTACCCCGCTGGCAGCCATTGGGGCGCCCGAGCTTAATGTCGGCGCGTTGTACGATTACCTGGATTCCGGCAAAAGCACCTTGCTCAAGCGGGTGCGCAACGGCGGTGATACCACGGCGTTCGTCAAGGTCAGTGTCGCTGAGCTGGTGTACGACACCGATGGCAATGCCCGCGAGGTCGACACCGAGGGCATGCCGTTGGAGCAGCGCGGCCTGGTGGCCAGCCCGGCGCGGCTGATCGTGCCGGCGCAGGGCATGCAGGCGGTGCGCCTGGTGTACCGCGGGCAGCGCGATACAGAACGCTATTTCCGCTTGCGCTTCGTCCCGGTCCTGCCCGAGCTGGGTGATGGGTTTGCCGTGGACGAGGGCGAGGCTGAGCGGTACCGCAATAGCCTGAAGGTTGGGGTCAACTTGCTGGCCGGCTACGGCACGTTGCTGTTCGTTCGGCCTGGCGAAACCCGGTTTCAGACGTCTGTGCAGCGCAAGGGCGGTGGCCTTACGGTCAGCAACCAGGGCAATGCCACTGTCGTGCTGGATCAGTTCCGGCAGTGCCAGGCGGCTGGCGTAGCCTGCGAGACTGCCACCAAACATCATGTGTTGCCGGGGCGGACACGGCAATTCGAAGGGCAGGCGGCAAAGGTTCATCAGTTTGAGTTGCATGAAGGCGAAGCGCGCAAGCGCATGGTGGTGGAAGGATGAGTCGTAGCACAGGGCGCTTGGCCCGCATCCGTCACTTACGCGTCGGGCTGGTCGCAGGTTTGCTGGCATTCGCCCCCTTGGCCAGCGCACTGGAGGTGACGCTTTCGGCGCAATACCGTGGCGGTGGGTCGGGGCGCTTCGAGAACACCACGCCGCCTGCTGAATTTTGCAGGGTTTGGTCTGCCCTGTGCGCCAGTACCGGCACCGTAAGCCTGCCAATTAGCTACCAGAAGACAAGCATCAACCTTGCCCCCGACCTGCGCGATCGATATTTCGTGAAACTGCCGGGGCGTCGTGAGGTGGAGGTACGCCATCAACAGACGGGTGAGCCCAGGCAGATGACCTTCGAGGTGCGCTCCATCAGCCAGGAAGCTGTGTTGGGTAGCCCTTACAACCCGCTTAACGGCAGCTTCTCCGGCGGTTGTCGTGGTAAGAACTCTGTCGGCAACCAAAGCCGCTTCAGATACCACACCTCGTTGGTCAACCCGCAAAGCCCGACCCCTTGCGTGATCAGCTACTCATGGGTGCCGGATGATCAGGTAGATACCACGACGGTATTGGACACGGGCATTTCCTTCGAGCTGGACATCCCCCCGCCGTATCGCCTGCGCGCCGGTATGTACCGTGGCAGCCTCACTTACACCATAGGCCCTGGGGGCGACTTTGATTTCGGCAACAATGTTACCGGCCTGAGCGGCGATACGTTGGTGATCAACTTCGAACTGGATGTGCAGCACGCTTTCATCTTTGAGTTCCCGCCTGGCTCGGAGCGCGCCGTGCTTGAGCCCAAGGATGGTTGGCAGGCCTGGCTGGGCGGCGGCCAGGCCCCTGGGCTCATCTACCGAGACCTGCCGTTCCGGCTATGGTCCACCGGCCCATTCAAAGCCTACAAGTTGTGCCAGCACTACACCGCAGGTACGTGCGGTATCCGTAACGACGCCAGCCACGAGGTGCCTGTGACCGTGGCCATTACCTTGCCCGGAGGTATCGAGCACCAGGGCCGGCCGGTTCAGCAACTGGCGTTGCCTAGCGGGCAGGCGGCTGCGTTGGCGTTCGAATCGGCGATGCCCACGCTCAATCGCCCTGGCCAGTTGCGTTTCCAGGTGGAGCGCAACGACGTGCAGGCCATGCTTCGACACCCTGGCGCCACCTATGCCGGCCAGGTCACCGTCGTTTTCGACGCTGAGCTTTAGCCCACCGCCATGATGCGCGAGGTTAACCTATGTACAAAGTCGTGGTGGTTGACGACCATCCGTTCATCCGAGCCACCGTGTGCATGCTGCTGCGCAAGGAACGGCTCGATGTCGTCGGCCAGGCAGACAATGGTATTGACGCGGTGCGGCTGGCGCGTGAGTTGGGCCCGGACCTGGTCATCCTCGATATCGCCATGCCCGGGCTCGATGGCCTTGAGGTAATCGCCCGCATCAAGGCCATGACGCAGCCGCCCAAGGTTCTGGTGCTGACGTCGCAATTGCCCGAGGCCTATTCGCTACGCTGCATGCAGGCCGGTGCAATGGGCTTCGTGGCCAAGACCGATGAGCTGGACGAGCTTGGCAAGGCGGTGCGCGCAACATTGTCGGGTTATACGTACTTCCCTGAAGTGGCGCTGAGTTCGGTGCACAAGCAGGACCTGAAGTTCACGGACGCGCAATGCATCGCCTCACTGACCGACCGTGAGCTGATGATCCTGCAGCAGCTCGCCCGCGGGCTGAGCAACAAGGCGATCGGCGAAGCCATGCTGCTGAGCAACAAGACCATCAGCACCTACAAAACCCGGCTCATGGAAAAACTGCGGGTCAACTCGTTGATCGACCTGGCGGACTTCGCCCGTCGCAATGCGCTTATCTAGTCGCTACCCGTGCCAATCCGCGTCCTGCTGCTGTGGCTGCTGTATTGCCTGAACCCGCTACCCGTTTTGGCCGCACCGCAGCTCTACACCCGGGGCGTGGAAACGGGGCCTGCGCTGGCGCTGGCCCCCGCCGACCTGCGCTGGCTGTGGGAGAAGCGCCATTTGAACCTAGGGGTAGTCGGCCGCGACAACCCGCCCTTCGACATGCTCGGCACCGGCCAGGCCTATGAAGGCATCAGCGCCGAGTACGCCAGTGTGCTGGCCGAGAAGCTGGGCCTGGAAGTACGCCTGAGCCTGTTCGAGACCTACGACGCGGCTTTTGCGTCCTTGCGCAAGGGTACTGTCGACCTGGTCAGCTCGGTAACAGCACAGCAGGCGCAGGACGCCAAGCTGCGCCTGTCCAGCCCCTACATCGTTGACCAGCCATTGCTGCTGGCCAGTGAGCGGTTCGTCAGTGGCAACAGCGCAAGCCCTCGGCTGCTGGCGGTCGAGGGGTATCGACCGTTGGCCCTGCTTCAGCACAACTATCCCAACGCACGGATCCAGCTGCACCCCACCCCCTACAGCGCCTTGGCGGCGTTGCAGTTCGGTGAAGCTGAGTTGTTTCTAGGCAATGCCCTGAGCAGCCGCTATCTGTTGGCCCGAGGGCAACTGCCAGGCCTTGAATGGGTCGACCAGCCCGATTTTGCAGCCCAGCCCCTGGGCTTTGCCATGCTCGGGGACCACGGCCCATTACCCAGGTTGGTCGATGCCGTGCTGCAAGGCCTGACCGAACAGCAACATGCCCGCCTTCGCGGGCACTGGAGCCCACAGCCTGCCAGCCCCGTCAAACCCGGCCTGGTTGAACTCAGCGAAGCCCAGCAGCGCTGGATAGCGGAAAACCCCGTGGTCAAGGTGTTGCTCGGTGAGCACCAGCTACCGTTGAGCTACCGCGATGAGCATGGCCAGGTGCGCGGCTTGAGCATGGACGTGCTGCAACGCATCAGCCGCCTCACCGGCTTGCACTTCGAGGTGCAGGGGGGCACAGACATACAACACATGATCGAGCAAGTGCGCCAGGGCCAGGCCAATCTGATTGCCGGGCTGGTGTACAGCCCGGCACACGCCAGGCAACTGCGTTTCAGCCGCAGTTTTCTGAGCTTGCCGCTGGTCCTGGTAACGCGCAACGAGACCGTGGCCCTCAGCAGCCTGGCGCAGCTCGGCAGGCGGCCGCTGGCGCTGGTGCGTGGCAGCGCCCAGGCGCAGACGCTGGCCAAGTCTTACCCGGGGATCCGTCAGCGGCTCGTGCCTCATCCATTGGCTGCTCTGCAGGCGCTGGAGCAAGGCAAGGCAGGCGCCGCCGTGCTGCCACTGGACCAGGCGTGCTCGCTGGTTGCACGTCACTTTCCCGGCAGGCTGCGGATCGCTGCCAGCCTGGCGCTGCCACCGATGCACTTCGCCTTTGCCAGTAGCCATGCCGACGAAGAGCTGCTGGGTATTCTCGACAAAGCCTTGCTCGCGCTGCCCCCGGCAGAAATGGAGACCATGCTGCGACGCTGGCGTAACCCGATGATCGTTGGCGACGGGTTATGGCGCCGTTATGGCGGGCGCATGCTGGCGGGCTTCGCCTTGGCATGCAGCCTGCTGTTGCTGTCCCTGCTGTGGGTTCGTTACCTGCGGCGGATGCAGGTGCAACTGCATCGTGCAAAGCGCGAGGCCGAGGCGGCCAACCAGGCCAAGACGCAGTTTCTCGCGGCCATGAGCCATGAAATCCGCACGCCGCTGCATGCCGTGCTGGGCATGTTGGAGCTTGCCCGACGCAAGGCAGGGCAGGGCGAACTGGACCATTTGGCCATCGAAGTGGCGGCGGATGCTGCTATCGGGCTGCAGGAGTTGATCGGCGATGTACTCGACATCACACGCATCGAAACCGGCCAGTTGCAGCTGGCACTGGTGCCGGTGAGCTTGCGCGAGCAAGTCGCCCGGGTGGTTCAGCTGTTCGAGCAACAGGCACGCGGCAAGGGGCTGGCCCTGGACATGGTGTGCAAGGGGGCGGTGGAAAACTGGGTGATGCTTGACCCGGTGCGTTTCAAGCAGGTGCTGGCCAACCTGGTCAGCAATGCAATCAAGTTCACCGCGCAGGGCAAGGTCCTAGTCAGCCTGAATATGCAGGCTGCAGCCGGGCGGGCAAGTGTATTGCTCGAAGTCGCAGACACCGGCATAGGCATTGCCCAGGCCGAGCTGGAAAGCCTCGGGCAACCTTTTCGCCAGGCCAGCAATCAGCGCCAGTCGCCACGCAGCAGTGCCGGGCTGGGGCTGGGGATCAGCCGCAGCTTGTGTGAAATGCTTGGCGGGCAATTACGCTTGCACAGCGTGCTGGGCCAAGGTACGCGGATTGAAATCCGCCTGGACCTGGCGCTGGCAGCCCGGCCAGTGCTGGCCAAGCCGGCAACGCCGCAGGGCGACCCTCCCAGGCTGGCTGCCCTGCGCGTGCTGGTGGTCGATGACTACCCGGCCAACCGCTTGCTGCTCGCGCACCAGTTGGCGTTTCTCGGTCACCAGGTGCAAGTTGCCGAAGATGGTGATCAGGCCTTGCGCCTCTGGTTGCAGCAAACGTTCGACGTCGTCATCAGCGATTGCAACATGCCCAGGCTTGGCGGTTTTGCTTTGGCCCGGGCAATCCGCGAACACGAACGGCGCCGGGCCAGGCCTCGCTGTCGGGTGGTGGGGCTGACCGCCAGTGCCCTGCAAGAGGAGCGCCGTCGCGCGAGGCTTGCGGGTATGGACCACTGCCTGTTCAAGCCGCTGAACCTGGATACCCTCATGCAAACGTTGCAAGCTTTCCAGTACGTCAGCCGTGAGCCAGGCGAGCAACTGCCTGCCGTTGATCTGGCCCATTTGCGTAAGCTGGTTTGCGATGACCAGGCTGTGTTGGTGGCCCTGCTGGCCGATCTGGCCAGCAGTAACCTGGCGGATCTGGCACAGCTCAGATACTCGAGCGACAACCCCTCGGCGCTCGTTGAAGTGGCGCACAGGGTGAAAGGCGGCGCACGCATTGTGCGGGCACAAGCGTTGGTGGCGTCATGTGAACGGCTTGAAGCGCAGTGTACGCAACGGCCGGCGGATACGTCACAGGTGCGCCAGGCAGCCAGAGCGCTGGAGGAGACCATGCTGCGCCTGGACCGCTGGCTTGCCAGCTACCTCGGGGAGCATGCTCCCCGCCGCCAGGGCGGTACTGACCACACAGTCATGTCTGCCCATTCACTACCCTGATGAATCCTCCCAGCCCCCTTGCCCTTGATTAGACTCGCTGTACTACCTGCCAGAACAAGGCCAGCCACCATGCATAACCGCATCATGATCACCGGCGCCGGGTCCGGCCTCGGTCGCGAGATCGCCCTGCGCTGGGCGCGCGAGGGCTGGCGCCTGGCGCTGGCCGATGTCAACGAAAACGGCCTGCGCGAAACCCTGGAACTGGCCCGGGCCGCCGGCGGCGATGGCTTCATCCAGCGCTGCGATGTGCGCGATTACAGCCAGCTCACCGCCCTGGCCCAGGCATGCACCGAGCAGTTCGGCGGCATCGACGTGATCGTCAACAACGCCGGCGTCGCGTCTGGCGGTTTTTTCGCCGAACTGTCCCTGGAAGACTGGGACTGGCAGATCGCGGTCAACCTGATGGGCGTGGTCAAGGGCTGCAAGGCCTTTTTGCCGCTGCTGGAGCGCAGCAAGGGCCGGATCATCAACGTGGCTTCGATGGCCGCACTGATGCAGGGCCCTGGCATGAGCAACTACAACGTCGCCAAGGCTGGCGTGCTGGCGCTTTCGGAAAGCCTGCTGGTGGAGTTACGCCAGCAGGAGGTGTCGGTGCACGTGGTGTGCCCGTCGTTCTTTCAGACCAACCTGCTGGACTCCTTCCGTGGGCCGAACCCGGCGATGAAGGCGCAGGTGGGCAAGCTGCTGGAGGGTTCGCCCATCAGCGCCGCCGAGATTGCCGGATACATCCACCAGCAGGTCGCCGCGGGCGAGTTCCTGATTTTGCCCCATGAGGCCGGGCGCCAGGCCTGGCAGCTGAAACGCCAGGCGCCTGAGCGGCTGTATGACGAGATGGCCGATATGGCGGTAAAAATGCGCGCAAAGGCTCCTTCGCGATGAATGTTCTGTAGACGCACTGACCGGGGGCAGGGGGGTACAGGCCTGCTTCCGACAAGACCAAACCAGCTGATGCGTTAAGCCGCAGCATTTCAAAACGCCCCGACTGTCGGGGCGTTTTCATTTTTCGCAGTCACTCAGAAAACACCTACATACGCATTGATGCCCCATTCGTAAAGTGCCCGCCTGTCATACGGGCATCGATAAATGCCGGCATATTCGGGGACTGCTCAATGAAGTTACGTTGTTTTACCGCCTGCGCCCTGCTGCTGACGGCGGGGGCCGTAGGGGCGAAGGAAATACCTCAGGACGTCAGCGTTCAGGCTGTCGTTTCGACACCTGAATTTCAAGTGACTTCGGTGGGTAATTGGTGGGACGACGAACTTCGGGCGGAATATGACCCGAGCCGGCTCGTCTTCAAGCAAATTAAAAAAGATGTGTTTGTAAAAAGTACCTATGGGCCGATCTATGCGAAAACGGACAGTCCCTATTACCGGTTTACACGGGTAGGCGGTGCGGAATTTCAGCGCCGTTACTATATCTCGCTGAATCGCGTTGTCATGGGCACGGCGCCGGTCGAAATCGTCAGTGCTGCTGACGCCGCTCAGGGGAAAACCATTGAATTCAGGTTCTACCCCATGGGAGAGGGATCCACGGTTCGCATGCCCGGTACCTACACCACCCACGCCACTCTGATGTTTGAAACGGGTGCGCCCTGATAGTCGTTTTATGCGGTCGCTCCCGCGCGCCTGCTATTGATAATGTGCAACCGTTGAAGGAAATTTGATATGAAATCCTCTGTATTGGCTATTCCATTCTTTGCGATGTTTGCCGGTGCCGCTGTCGCCGCCGCTCCTGAGCCGATCAGCCATGACATTTCTGTAACGGCAGTCATTCCCGGCAATGACTTTTCCGTGGAACCTGTCGGTGATTGGGTTCGAGATGGCGTGACGCTTGAGTATCAGCCGCAGGCCGAGCAATTCACAAAAGTGACTGAAAATTTTATGGCCCAGAGTGATGTCGGTGCCATTCAGGCGAAGTTGCTGCAAGCCGCAGAGTTGCAAGAGCAGAGTAACGTTGACCAGAAGATTGCGCTGGTCATTACGGTAGGGGATAAGCCGTTGTCGCTCGCGCCTCAGGAAGTCATGGACGCCGAAGATGCCAAAGGCGGTAAAGAACTTCCTATTGCCTTTGAGGCTGTAAAGCCTGAGGGCGGTTTCGTGAAGGGTGATTATAACGGGGTCGTGAAAGTGTTGTTTGAGACGTCCTCCACCAGCCTTTGATCGATGCAGTGCCGCCTGCCTCCACCCTGTCGGATGTTGTCCAGCGGTGGGCAGGTGTTGATGTGGATTGAATCATGTTCCAGTTTGCTGCACCCGGCCGTGCACTCGCTGCCTGGTTGCTGGGTGCTGCTTGCCTCTTCCCTGTCGAAGTGTTGGCTGAACGCGAGCCCGATGCTAACGGCCTGAACACGTTCGGGCGTTTGCCTGAAGACTTCGAGGCGCACTTCTTCGAGGTGCCACTTGCGGTGCGAGTTGAGCTGGATCAGCGCTACCTGGGTGATGCCATGGTCGTGCTGAGCCGTGATAACCGTGTGCAAATGCTGGCATTTACCGACACCGAGCAGAGCACAGAGCCCGCCACATTGCGCCAGTTATGGCTTCAACGGCTGGAGGGCGGGCGCATGCTGGGCGACTGCCTGCAAAACTGCCCGGACGGGTTGCAGGCTATCCATTACAGCCTGGCCAATTCGCAGCTGTCGCTGCTCACCTCCGATGCCGAGAAACTGGAGCAGGACGCGCGCTATCACCGTCTCCCAGAGCAGGGCAGCACTGGGTTGCTGCTGCGTAATCAACTGAATCTGGTGAATGATGGTAATCAGACCACGGGCAGAATCGGCCTGCTCGGCCAGGGCAATCTGCATAACTGGACCACGCTGGCCGAGGCGCGCGCGGATCGTAGCCCAGCTGAGCAAGGCGATGTGCGTTACCGCATGAACCAGCTTTACGCAGAGCGCATGCACGAAGAGCAATTCTTTCGGCTGGGCTACTTCTCTACTGGCGCAGAAGGCCTGGTGCGCCAGCCAACGCTCCTGGGGCGTCGCCCTGACAGCACGCTTGGTTTGATGCTGGGCAGCAGTGACAGCCTGCTGGTCGACAATGGCCAAGCCAGCGCCATCCCTGTCTACGTCACGCCGAACCGCCCGGGTATCGTCGAAATCTATCGCAATGGTTCACTGATCAACAGTCAGCCGGTACAGCCTGGTTTACAGGCACTCGACACGCGGGTGTTGCCCGGCGGCATCTACGATGTCGAGCTGCGCTTGCTTGAAGACGGCCTGGAGACCTCGCGTAGCGAAGCGTCCATCTACAAGCCCAGCCGATGGCAGAACATCGATAGCCGCTGGCGCTACAACGTGTACTTGGGCCAGCAGCTCGAGTTGCTGAGTAACTGGGATAGCCATCGCGAACAGGGCCTGGCGCTCGGGGCCCTTACCAATTATCTGCTGCACCCGGCTGCGGTGCTGGGATTGTCGATGCAACAGGTCGGCGCTGATCTGCAATTGGGTACCTCGCTGGACTGGGATGTCCATGAGCGGTTCAAGCTGTACGCCAGCCTTAATCAAACCCAAGGTCTGGGCAATGGGGGTGATCTGCAGTTGACCTATACCCATCCCTCGGGCTCATTGTTGCTAAGCCACAACCAGACCTGGCTCGAGCCCAGCGGTCAGGAGCGCGACGATCGTTCACAGCGGCAGGTGCGCAGCCGCACCGCCTTTTCGATCAACCAGCGGGTAACCTCGCGCAGTTCGGCGACACTGCGCCTGGAACACAGTGCGGGCTCGGCCAGCGGGCTGGGAGCCGACCTCAGCTGGGCGTTCTACGGAAAACTGCGGGGGCATCAGAGCAGTGTTCGCCTGTCACTGTTCGACAGGCCCGGCACGCGCAGCAGCGCCGGTGTTCGCAGCCGCGGCGTTAACGTCGCTGTCAGCATGAAGCTTGAGCGCGACGGCAAGCAGCTTGGGGTCGATGTCGGTAGCCGCGCCTCGCGTGAGGGGGGGAACGACCCGTACGCTTCGCTGTGGTACAGGCAGGACGTCGACCTGGGCCCAGTGCATAGCCTGGGGGGCAGCGCAACGCTCGACGGCTATGGCACCAGCCTTGCCGCCAATGGGCGCTTTCACAGCCAGGCATTGCAGGGCGATGCCTATGCCCAGACTTCATCGTTCAACGATAACCTCAGCGGTGGCCTCAACCTGGAAAGCACCTTGGCGCTGGGCGCCGGGAAGCTGGCCATGGGGGGCCAAAACCTACCGCTCGATGCCGGCCTGATCATCGATGTCGAAAGCGACCTGCAAGGTGTGAAGCTACGTGCCAACGATGGCCAGGGCATGAGTGCAATGCTCCACCCCGGGCGCAATATCGTGCCGGTGACGGCGTTCAAGTCTGGTCATGTGCGCTTCGACTTCGACGCGAAGGACATGCCGCCAGCGCAGATCCAGCCCCTTGCTGTCGACTATCACCTCAACCGCGGTGGGGTGGGCTATCACGCGGTGAAAGTCATGCGAACGGTCACTGTGTTTGGCCGGCTGCTCGACGGCCATGGCCAGCCGCTGCAAGGCGCACATGTGATCAATGACGCCGGCCGCACGGTGGTCGAGGTGGATGGCTATTTCAGCGTCGAAATGAGTGAGGCACGGCCCACCCTGGAAATTCGCCATGGCACGGCAGGCAGCTGCCTTCTGACATTACCGCCGGACAACTTTGACCGCGACGATGACTTGCTGATCGTAGGTGATCAGCGCTGTGTACCGCGTATGGGCTGAACCGGCTTTCAGCCTGTCGCTTTAGAGGGCCTGATCCCGGGCCAGGATTGGATGTTGTGCAAACAGAGGTTGAAGATGCAAAGGTTCACATTTTACTTATCACGCTTGTTGTTCGCCGTGCTGCTGCTGCCAGGGTTTGCCAAGGCCGGGCCACAGCTGGATGTCGGGGCCTTGTATGACTACCTCGAGCCGGGCAAGGGCACCTATGCCAAACGCATCTACAACCGTGGGGACAGTACCGCGTTCGTCAAGGTCAGCGTGCTGGAGCTGGTGTACGACGGCGAAGGCGAGCCGCGTGAAGTAGACGTCGATGAGTTGCCCTTCGACCAGCGCAGCGTTGTTGCCAGCCCTGCGCGGATGATCATCCCGGCTCGTGGCATGCAGGCAGTCCGGTTGCTGTATCGCGGTGAGCGGGCTCAAGAGCGTTACTACCGGCTGCGTTTCGTGCCAGTACTGCCGGAACAGGATGACAGCTTTGCACTGGACGATGCGGAGCTTGAGGCTTACCGCAATGAACTCAATGCCGGTGTGCAGTTTCTGGCCGGCTACGGCACCATCCTGATCGCCAAGCCTACTGCCACGCAGTATCAGACCTCGATCGAGCGAGCGGGCGGAAAGTGGACCGTGCGCAACGAGGGCAATGCCACGGTGCTGCTCGACAATGTCCAGACCTGTGTGCGGGGCGACGACGACTGTGATCACCCGGCCAAGCACCATATTCGCCCTGGGCGCACGCGCGAGTTCATCGAAAAAACCGGTGTCGAATACCGCTTCGAGCTGGTGGAAGGCGATGCGCGCAAAGCCATCGATTTGAAAGCAGGGTGAGAGGTCCAGGCATGGCTGGTAAATGTGCAATGCTGGCGCTGCTGGTCGGCGGCTTTGGCGCATCGTGGGCGCAGGCTGCCGAGATCACGCTTGAACTGCGTTATCGCGGCGACACCAGGCAGTTCGAAAACCTGACACCGCAGTCGTCCCCTGTTTGCACCCAGCTGCCGCAGCTTTGTGCTGATCCACTGCAGAGCTTGCTGGATGTGAATGTTGAATATTCCAAAACAGTCGATGGCGAAGGCGCCGACGGTTTCTACCTCTCGGCACCTGTTCAGCCGACGCCGCTGCTGATGGTCCGTGATCAGACCGGTGAGCAGGTCAGCATGGACTTTGCCATTACCCACCTGGGCGGCACAGTGAGTTCGGACGATGGGGCGCCCACGCTTGCGGCGCGCTCGGGCCTGGACTCGAGTGGTTGCCAGGTTGCGTTGGCGAGCGCGGCGCATCGATTGTTTCTGTGGTCGGTGGCCAGCAGTGGGTGTTGGGCCGACCTCAACGCAGCGAATGCAGGCACGTACCATGTCAGCCACCTTACGCTGGGTTATCGGCTGAAGACGCCTTTGCCGGCGAGCTTGAAGTCGGGCGTATACCGCGGGCGGGTGGTCTATTCGGTAGGCCCTGACAGGGATGTAGGCCTTGGCTCGAGCCGAACGGTCTCCGGGCTCAGCGCAGATTCAGTCGCGATCAACGTTACACTTGAGGTGGTGCATGACCTTGAGGTGCGTTTCGAGCCGGGTTCCGAGCAGGTGGCGCTGGAACCGCCTCAGGCCCGTGGACAAGGCAGCCGAGGGCAGGGCAATGCAGACAGACTGGAAAAGGACGTGGCGTTCAGCCTGACTGCCAGCGGGCCATTCAAAGTTTGGGCCCTGTGCAGCACCGGGTTGGGAAGCACGTGCAATCTACGGTCGGCCAAAGGCCATGGCATACCGCTGTCGATGGCAATGACCTTGCCAGGTGTTACCTACAACGGTCGCTCGCTCTACCGGCAGGCAATGGCCTTTGGCGGAGCTGGGAACGCAATCAGCCTGGAAGTCCCGCCTGAAGGTGTGACCGGTAGCCAAGGGCAGTTGCATTTTCATGTGTACCCTCGCGGCCACGCCCCGGATCAGGATATGTTGCCTGGTACCGAGTATCAGGCCGTGGTGACGATCGTGTTCGATGCGGACCTTTAGGATGACAAGCGGGTGTTGCTACCCGCCTGCCATGCGCCTTCAGCAGTTGCCTGAAGTGGCTGTCCGCATCGGGTCATATCATCCCGAGCAACAGCAAGACCAGCAGAATCACCAATACCACGCCAATAATGCCGGATGGGCCATAGCCCCAACTACGCGAGTGGGGGAAGACCGGTAAGCCACCGATCAGCAGCAGAATCAGGATGATGATAAGGATCGTGGTCATGGTGGAGTCCTTGCGTGGTTGAGGGGCAAGGGCCTCGAATTGCAGGCCTCTTGTTAAATCGGACCGGCGCCGCTTGCGAAAGATTCCATTGGTGTATCGCGTGTACCGGCCTCTTCGCAGCACAAGGCCGATATGCTCGTGAAAATGCGCGCTCAGCCCCATTCAAGAGGAATGGTCTGTAGGAGAAGTTACTCTGAAATGTAGGGCTCTTCTGAATTGCAGGGGAACTATTGAGTAGCCGAATGCCTGGCAGGCAGTCTCCGGTTTTCCATTTGGCAGGAGGATCGGCACATGTTGGTAATCGGGCGTGAGGTGGGGGAAATCATCGTGATTGGCGATAACATCCGCATCATGGTGGCGGATGTCCGGGAGGGCGTGGTGCGTTTTGGCGTGGACGCCCCGCGCTCGGTGCCGGTGCACCGGGCCGAGGTGTACAAGCGCATAAAGGAGGCCAAGCAAGGCGAGGCCTGATGTTGCCATCAGCATCCCTACGCAGTCTTGCCCGCGAAGGGGGCCGAGCCTGCTAGTCGAGCAATTCGCGGGGCACATCGTGCTTGGCCAGCAACTGGCACTGCTGGCTCTCCAGGTCGAACAATATGAACGCCTGCCCCTTGGCCAATGCCTGGCGTACCCGCAGCACACGGGTTTCCAGCGGGGTGTCGTCGCCATTGTCGGTGCCGTCGCGGGTAACGAAGTCCTCGATCAGGCGGGTCAGGGTTTCAGCTTGCAGTTGGTCGTAGGGGATCAGCATGGTGGGCGGCGTCTTGGTATTGGTGCAGGCATGCTACGCGAAACCTTGGGGAATTTGGGGCCGCATGGCGGCCCCGAAGCCCTCAGCCCTTGTTACCCACCAGGCTGTCCACTGCTGGCACCCGCGTGTCGCTCTCCATCTGCGCATCGTGCTCCAGCTGGTGGCTGAAGCGTTCCAACGATGCATTGGCCGGCTGCGAATCACTGGCAAACACAGGCGGGCTCAGCAGGTACGCCGACAACAACCGGCTCAGCGCCGCCAGGCTGTCGATATGCGTGCGTTCGTAACCATGGGTGGCATCGCAACCGAACGCCACCAGCGCGGTACGAATATCGTGCCCGGCAGTCACCGCCGAATGGGCATCGCTGAAGTAGTAGCGGAACAGGTCGCGCCGCACCGGCAAGTCATGGTCGCCGGCCAGTTTCAGCAGGTGCCGGGACAGGTGGTAGTCGTAAGGCCCCGACGAGTCCTGCATCGCCACACTGACCGCATGCTCGCTGGAAGCTTGCCCAGGCGCCACCGGGGCGATGTCGATGCCGACGAACTCGCTGACGTCCCAGGGCAGGGCGCCAGCTGCGCCCGAGCCGGTTTCCTCGGTGATGGTGAACAGCGGGTGGCAGTCGATCAGTGGCTGGCGACCGCTTTCCACCACGGCCTTCAATGCCGCCAGCAATGCGGCTACGCCAGCCTTGTCGTCCAGGTGACGGGCGCTGATGTGGCCGCTTTCGGTGAACTCGGGCAATGGGTCGAAGGCTACGAAGTCACCAATGCTGATACCCAGTGCCTCACAGTCGGCGCGGGTGGCGCAGTAGGCATCCAGACGCACTTCCACATGCTCCCAGCTCACCGGCATCTGATCGATGGCGGTATTGAAGGCATGCCCGCTGGCCATCAGCGGCAGCACGCTGCCACGGAATACGCCGGTGTCGGTGAATACGCTGACCCGGCTACCTTCGGCAAAGCGGCTGGACCAGCAGCCGACGGGCGCCAAGGCCAGGCGGCCATTGTCCTGCAATTGGCGCACGCTGGCGCCGATGGTATCCAGGTGGGCAGAGACGGCGCGGTCGGGCGAGGTCTGCCGGCCCTTCAGCGTGGCGCGGATGGTGCCGCGGCGGGTCAGCTCGAAGGGGATGCCCAACTCATCCAGGCGTTCGGCCACGTAGCGCACGATGGTGTCGGTGAAGCCGGTGGGGCTGGGGATGGCGAGCATTTCCAGCAGCACGCGTTTGAGGTAGTCGAGATCGGGTTCAGGGAGTCGTTCGGACATGTCCAGGCCTCCGGTCGGGTTAAAATTTCGCAGTCTTTGTGGGAGCGGCCTTGTGTCGCGAAAGGGCCGCAAAGCGGCCCCGGCAATATCGGCAGCGAAGCTGAGATCCTAGGGGCGCTTCGCACCCCATTCGCGACACAAGGCCGCTCCCACAAAAAGCCGAGCAGTTGTCAGGCCAACGGCCGGCTATGGGGAAACAGCAGGTCGATAAAACGCTCGGCCGTGGGCTGCGGTTCATGGTTGGCCAGGCCAGCACGTTCGTTGGCCTCGATGATCACGTACTCCGGCTGCCCGGCATCGCGCACCATGAAGTCCAGCCCAACCACCGGAATTTCCAGTGCCCGTGCCGCCCGCACGGCAGCATCGGCCAGCACCGGGTGCAGGCGATCGGTGACGTCTTCCAGGGTGCCGCCGGTGTGCAGGTTGGCCGTGCGCCGCACGGCCAGGCGCTGGCCGGCCGGCAACACGTCGTCATAGCCAACGCCCGCTGCGCGCAAGGTGCGCTCGGTTTCGTCGTCCAGCGGAATGCGGCTTTCGCCACCGGTGGCGGCCTGGCGGCGACGGCTCTGGGCTTCGATCAACTGGCGCACACTGTGCTTACCGTCGCCCAGCACCTGCGCTGGGTGGCGGATGGCCGCGGCCACCACCTCGTAGCCGATCACCACGATGCGCAGGTCGAACCCGGCATGGAAGCTTTCCAGCAGCACGCGGCTGTCGAACTGGCGGGCGTGTGCCACGGCGCGGGTGATGTCGTCGATGCAGGTCAGGTTCACCGCCACGCCCTGGCCTTGCTCGCCATCGACCGGCTTGACCACCACCGCGCCATGCTCTTCGAGAAACGCCAGGTTGTCATCGGCATTGCCCGCCAGCTGTTGAGCGGGCACCTGCAGCCCGGCGTTGTGCAGGGCGTGCTGGGTCAGGCGTTTGTCCTGGCACAGGGTCATGGTCACGGCACTGGTCAGGTCGCTGAGCGATTCCCGGCAGCGAATGCGCCGCCCGCCCAGGCTCAGGGTGAACAGGCCGCCAGCGGCGTCATCGACCTGTACTTCGATGCCCCGGCGTAGCGCCTCGTCGACGATGATGCGAGCGTAGGGGTTGAGGTCGGCTTGCGGGCCAGGCCCGAGGAACAGTTGCTCGTTGATACCGTTCTTGCGCTTGACTGCGAAGGTGGGCAGGTTGCGAAAACCCAGTTTCTGGTACAGGCGCTTGGCCTGGCGGTTGTCGTGCAGCACTGACAGGTCCAGGTAAGCCAGGCCACGGCTCATGAAGTGTTCGATCAGGTGGCGCACCAGCACTTCACCCACGCCGGGGCGGGTGCAGTGTGGGTCCACCGCCAGGCACCACAGGCTGCTGCCATGCTCGGGGTCATCGAACGCCTTGGTGTGGTTCAGGCCCATGACGCTGCCGATAATCGCGCCGCTGTCTTCGTCCTCTGCCAGCCAATACACCGGGCCACCCAAGTGCCGGGGGGTAAGCAGCTCGGCGTCGACGGGGAGCATCCCGCGCGCCTGGTACAGCGTGTTGATCGCCTGCCAGTCGGCGGGGTTCTGTGCCCGGCGCACGCGGAAACCGCGAAATACACGCTGCGCCGGGCGGTAGTCGGTGAACCACAGGCGCAGGGTGTCGGACGGGTCGAGGAACAGCTGCTGGGGGGCCTGGGCCAGCACCTGCTGCGGTGCGGCCACGTACAGGGCGATGTCGCGTTCGCCCGGGTGCTCGTCGAGCAGATCCTCGGCCAAGGAAGCCGGGTCGGGGTAGGTGTGGCCTATCAACAGCCGGCCCCAGCCGCAGTGCACGGCACGCGGTTGGTCGTGGGGCTGGCTGCCGTCGCCGGCCAGGCGCGCCTGCAGGCGCTCGTAGGACGGCGCCTGGCCGCGCAGCAGGCGCTGACCATAAGCGATTTCATGGGCTTTCATCGGTCAGATTCCTTGTTCGCTCAGCCACAGGTTCAGCGCCGCCAGTTGCCACAGCTTGGAGCCGCGCAATGGCGTCAGCTGGCCGTGTGGGTTGCTCAGCAGGCGGTCGAGCATGGCCGGGTTGAACAACCCTCGGTCCTGGCTGGGGTCGGTCAACAGTTCGCGTACCCAGCCCAAGGTGGCACCTTCCAGATGCTTCAGGCCCGGTACCGGGAAGTAACCCTTCTTGCGGTCGATCACCTCATGCGGGATCACCCGTCGCGCTGCCTGCTTGAGCACCTGCTTGCCGCCGTCGGGCAGCTTGAAGCGTGCGGGAATGCGTGCCGACAGTTCCACCAGGCGGTAATCGAGGAACGGCGTCCGCGCCTCCAGGCCCCAGGCCATGGTCATGTTGTCCACCCGCTTGACCGGGTCGTCGACCAGCATCACGGTGCTGTCCAGGCGCAGGGCCTTGTCCACGGCAGCCGGTGCGCCGGGGCGCGCGAAGTGTTCGCGCACGAAGTCGCCGGCGGCGTCGGTTTCCAGCAGCCAGGGGGCCTGCACGGTGTCGCGGTATTCGGCGTGGCTGCGGTCGAAGAAGGCGTCACGGTAGGCCGCATAGGCATCGTCGGCGCCGTCCACCTGCGGGTACCAGTGGTAACCGGCGAACAGCTCATCGGCACCCTGGCCGCTCTGTACGCCTTTGCAGTGTTTGGCCACTTCCCGCGACAGCAGGTAGAACGCGATGCAGTCGTGGCTGACCATCGGCTCGCTCATGGCGCGGAAGGCGGCCGGCAGTTGGTCGATGATTTCGTGTTCGGCAATGCGCAACTGGTGGTGACGGGTGCCGTAGTGTTTGGCGATCAGGTCCGAATACTGGAACTCGTCGCCGCGCTCGCCGCCGGCAT
The DNA here is from genome assembly GCF_001753955.1 of Pseudomonas sp. NBRC 111139. Classification (NCBI taxonomy): domain Bacteria; kingdom Pseudomonadati; phylum Pseudomonadota; class Gammaproteobacteria; order Pseudomonadales; family Pseudomonadaceae; genus Pseudomonas; species Pseudomonas sp. NBRC 111139. The sequence goes on along the minus strand of NZ_BCBP01000025.1, from coordinate 85,454 downwards.
CTTCAAAGCCGATGGAGAAGGTCGACAGGTCGTCAACGCCCACTTCGCGCAGCAAGCCGACCAGCAGGCTGGAATCGACGCCGCCGGACAGCAACACACCCACATCGACGGCTGCCCGCTGGCGGATGGCTACGGCGTCGCGGGTGGCGTCGAGTACGCGGGTGGTCCAGCCTTCCAGATCAAGTTCACGCTCGTCCGGGTTGGGGCCGTACTTCAGCCGCCACCAGGTCTGGCGTTCCACTTCGCCATGGCAGTCGATGCGCATCCAGGTGCCGGGCTCCAGCTTCTGCACATTGGCCAGCAGGGTGCGTGGTGCCGGTACCACGGCGTGGAAGTTCAGGTAGTGGTTGAGGGCCACGGGGTCGAGCATCGGGTCGATGTCGCCGCCCTTGAGCAGTGCCGGCAGGGTCGAGGCAAAGCGCAGGCGCTCGCCGTTGCGCGACAGGTACAGGGGTTTGACGCCCAGGCGGTCGCGGGCCAGGAACAGGCGTTGGTTGTCGCGCTCCCAGATGGCCAGGGCAAACATGCCGTTGAGCTTGGGCAGCAGCGCCGCGCCCCAGGCGTGGTAGCCCTTGAGCAGCACCTCGGTGTCGCCGTCGGACCAGAAGCTGTAGCCCAGCGCCTGCAATTCCTCGCGCAGTTCGGGGAAGTTGTAGATGGCACCGTTGAAGGCCAGCGACAGGCCCAGCGTATTGTCGACCATCGGCTGCGCCGAGCCGTCGGACAGGTCCATGATCTTCAGGCGCCGGTGGCCCAGGGCGATCGGGCCTTGGCTATGGAAGCCCCAGGCATCCGGGCCACGCGGGGCCAGGTGATGGGTAATGCGCTCTACCGCAGCCAGGTCGGCTGGGCGAGGGGCTTGGTCGATGGGGGTGAAACGTAACTCTCCTGCTAATCCGCACATAAGTCCTTACCGGTTTTTCCGTTGGGGAGGTGATGCCCCGGATTAGGGCACCTTAAGGAACTGACCTATGTGCTTTTCGAGAGTTTTAGAATGTTTGGTTATATGACGCCGGGCAGGCAGCCCGATGCAATCATTTCCCCCGGATCAACCGGCGCAATCCAAACCGGTTTGGATGGCAAGCCTCCGCCACCGCCCGCGGCAATGGCAGCGGTTCGCCACATACCCAGGCCGCCACCAGCTCGCCGCTCAAGGGCGCTGTTATCAACCCGCGTGAGCCATGCCCGCTGTTCACATACAACCCGCCCAGCCAAGGGCAGGGCACATCCGGTACTTGCCGCGCATCCCGGCCCAGTACTGCATAGGCTTCGGTAAACGCCTGCGCGTCGGCAATGGGCCCGACGATCGGCAGGTAATCCGGGCTGGTGCAACGGAACGCAGCACGTCCCTGCAATTGCTCGGGGTCCAGTTCAGCCACAGCCAGCCGTTGCGCCAGATCGACGGAAATTTCGTCCAGCAGCGCCAGGTTGCCCTGGTGCTCGGCCACCGTCGGTGCAAGGTCTTCGCTGTGGAAGTCAAAACTGGCGCCCAGTGTATGTTCACCCTCGCGCGGCGGTGCCACATAGCCCTCCGCGCACACCACGGTGCGCAGTGCCTGGCTGCTGGCGGTGGCCGGCAAGCGGGTGATCTGCCCACGGATGCGCTTGAGTGGTAACTGCGCGCAAGGTTCGAAGCGCAGCACATCCGCCGCACCGGCCAGGACCACCACTGGAGCGCGGGCTAACAGCTGGTCGCCAGCCCAGGCTTGCCAATGCTCATCCACTTTGCGCAGTTCGAGCACGTCTTGGTGGGTCACCACGCGAATACCAGGGTGCTGCAACTGCTGTTGGCACAGCGCTGGCGGGTGCACCCAGCCACCTTCGGGGTAGAACAACCCGCCGCCAGGCAACGCCACGCCGGCGATGGCTTCGGCCTCCGCGCGCGCCAGGCAGTGCAGCAAGCCATGGTCGAAGGCGGCAGCCAGCTTGCCCTGGCGTTCGGCCTCCTTGCTGTCGAAGGCCAGTTGCAGCACCCCGCAGGCATCCCAGTCACGGCCACGCTGCAAGCGCTGCAGCTGACGCCGGGTGTAGCCGAACCCGGACAGGATCATCTGCGACAGCGCGGTGCCATGGGCAGACAGCTTGAGGTACAGCACCCCTTGCGGGTTGCCTGACGCTTCCTGGGCCGGGGCTTCGTGGCGCTCCAGCACGGTTACCTGCCAGCCGCGCCGGGCCAGGCTGGCGGCGCTGCTGCTGCCGGCAAGTCCGGCACCGATCACCAGCGCCTCGCGCGGCCCCTGTGTCACCGCGGGGCGCGCGTACCAAGGCGCGCATGGGCCGGGCAGGGGGCCGACGTAGGCGCCGCTCATCACCTCCCACTTCTTGCCGATGCCTGGCACCTTCTTCATGGCGAAGCCGGCTTCCACCAGGCTGCGGCGTACCCAGCCGGTGGTGGTGAAGGTGCCCAGCACCGTGCCCGGATGCGATAGCCGCGCCAGTTGCGCAAACAGCTCCGGGGTCCACATGTCGGGGTTCTTGGCGGGGGCGAAGCCGTCGAGGAACCACACATCGATCTGCGCATCGAGTTGCGGCAGCTGTTCCAGCACATCGCCTATCAACAGGGTCAGGGTGACCCTGCCACCGGCGAAGGTGAACTGCTGAAAGCCCGGGTGCACCGCCACGTATTGCTCCAGCAGTGGCTCGGTATAGGCGGCCAGTTCAGGCCACAGGCGCACTGCGCGGGCCATGTCGGCGTGGTCGAGGGGGTACTTCTCGACGCTGACGAAGTGCAGGCGCGCGTCGCTGTGTGCGTGCTGGTCGAACAGCTGCCAGGCGCAGAAAAAATTCATGCCGGTGCCAAAACCGGTTTCGCCGATCACCGTGCAGGCGTGCGGCGCCAGGTTGGCAAAACGTTCGGCCAAGCGGGTCTGTCCGAGGAACACGTGCTTGGTTTCTTCGATGCCTTCGTTGACTGCGAAATAGACGTCGTCATAGTGCCGCGAATGGGGGCGGCCCTGGTCGTCCCAGTCGATCTGGGCGTGCTGGAGGAGGGTGGGCATGGTGGGCTCGGTTGCAGCGGATGGCGGGATTTTATGCCATCCGGCTGAGCTGTGGGAGCGCGTTCATTGGTGAAGAGGTCAATACAGGCCGAAATGAAATCCGCTAGTCTTGCTTATCCATTGAAGGAGCCAGTGCATGTTCGAATCTGCCGAAATCGGCCACAGCATCGACAAGGAGGCTTACGACGCCGAGGTACCCGCTTTACGCGAGGCCCTGCTCGAAGCCCAGTACGAACTCAAGCAGCAGGCGCGGTTTCCGGTGATCGTGCTGATCAACGGCATTGAAGGCGCCGGCAAGGGTGAGACGGTAAAACTGCTCAACGAGTGGATGGACCCGCGCATGATCGATGTGCTCACCTTCGACCAGCAGACCGACGAAGAGCTGGCCCGCCCACCCGCCTGGCGCTATTGGCGGGCCTTGCCACCCAAGGGGCGGATGGGTGTGTTCTTTGGCAACTGGTACAGCCAGATGCTGCAGGGGCGGGTGCACGGGGTGTTCAAGGATGCCGTGCTCGATCAGGCCATTACCGGTGCCGAGCGCCTGGAGCAGATGCTGTGCGATGAAGGTGCGCTGATCATCAAGTTCTGGTTCCACCTGTCCAAGAAGCAGATGAAGGCACGGCTGAAATCGCTCAAGGACGACCCGCTGCACAGCTGGAAGATCAGCCCGCTGGATTGGCAGCAGTCGCAAACCTACGACCGCTTCGTGCGCTTTGGTGAGCGCGTGCTGCGCCGCACCAGCCGCGACTATGCGCCATGGCACATCATCGAAGGGGTAGACCCGAATTACCGCAGCCTGGCGGTGGGGCGCATTCTGCTGGAAAGCCTGCAAGCCGCGCTGGCCAATAATCCCAAGGGCAAGCACCAGGGCAACGTGGCCCCGCTGGGCCACAGCATCGACGACCGCAGCCTGCTTGGCGCCCTGGACATGACCTTGCGCCTGGACAAGGCCGACTATCAGGAACAGTTGATCACCGAACAGGCCCGTCTGGCCGGCCTGCTGCGTGACAAGCGCATGCGCCGGCACGCCCTGGTGGCGGTGTTCGAAGGCAACGACGCTGCCGGCAAGGGGGGCGCCATCCGCCGCGTGGCGGCAGCGCTGGACCCGCGGCAGTACCGTATCGTGCCGATTGCTGCGCCTACCGAAGAAGAGCGCGCCCAGCCGTACCTGTGGCGGTTCTGGCGGCACATCCCGGCACGGGGCAAGTTCACCATCTTCGACCGTTCCTGGTATGGCCGGGTGCTGGTGGAGCGGGTGGAAGGCTTCTGCAGCCCCGCTGACTGGATGCGTGCCTACAGCGAGATCAACGACTTTGAAGAGCAGTTGGTGGATGCCGGCGTGGTGGTGGTCAAGTTCTGGCTGGCGATCGACCAGCAGACCCAACTGGAGCGCTTCGAAGAGCGTGAGCAAATTCCGTTCAAACGCTACAAGATCACCGAGGATGACTGGCGCAACCGCGACAAGTGGGACGAATACTCCCAGGCGGTGGGTGACATGGTCGACCGCACCAGCAGCGAGATCGCCCCTTGGACGCTGGTGGAGGCCAATGACAAGCGCTGGGCGCGGGTGAAGGTGGTGCGCACCATCAACCAGGCGCTGGAAGCGGCGTTTGCCAAGCACAAAAAATAGCCGACGGTGATGTTGCCTGTTCTGGCCCTTTCGCGGGTAAACCCGCTCCTACAGGGGTACGCGATCCCTTGTAGGAGCGGGTTTACCCGCGAAAGGGCCAGAACACGCAACACCTCCCCCCAGCCATGCCCCAAAAGAATGACCTGATGAATTCTTTTCTCGGCACTCTCCACCGTCCCCGTCCTCCAACCCCGTAGAATTCAACAACCCCCACCACGGGCTTGATCGAGGATTTTATGCACACCACTTCTGGCCGCTGGGGCTATGGGCTGTTCCTGGCACTTCTGACGGCGCTGCTCTGGGGCATCTTGCCGATCAAGCTCAAGCAGGTATTGCAAGTGGTCGACCCGATCACTGTCACCTGGTACCGCCTGCTGGTCTCCGGCAGCCTGTTGTTCGCCTGGCTGGCGGCTAACCGGCGTTTGCCGTCCATACGCAAGCTGGCGCCCAGGGGCAGGGGCCTGGTGCTGGTTGCGGTGCTCGGCCTGATGGGCAACTACGTGCTCTACCTGATCGGTCTCAAACTGCTTAGCCCAGGCACCGCACAACTGGTGGTACAGATCGGCCCGGTGCTGTTGCTGGTGGCCAGCGTGTTCGTGTTCCGAGAGCGCTTCAGTGTGGGGCAGGGCATGGGCCTGTTGGTGCTGCTGGCAGGGTTTGGCCTGTTCTTCAACCAGCGCCTGGAAGAGCTACTGACTTCGCTGGGTACCTACACCACCGGCGTGTTGACCATCTTGCTGGCGACCAGCATCTGGGTGTTCTACGCCCTGAGCCAGAAGCAGTTGCTGACCGTGTGGCACTCGCAGCAGGTGATGATGGTGATCTACCTCAGCTGCGCTGCGTTGCTGACACCTTGGGTGCACCCGCTGGAGGCCTTGCAACTGACCCCGGTGCAAGGCTGGCTGCTGCTGGCCTGTTGCCTGAATACCCTGGTGGCATACGGCGCGTTTGCCGAAGCACTGGCGCACTGGGAGGCCTCACGGGTAAGCGCCACGCTGGCGCTGACCCCGCTGGTGACCTTCGTTGCGGTGGCGCTGGCGGCGTTGGTTTGGCCTGAGTATGTGCATGCCGAGGACATCAATGCCCTGGGCTATGTGGGGGCGGTCACGGTGGTGTTCGGTTCGGCGCTGGTGGCGCTGGGGCCGTCGCTGGTGGCGGGTTGGCGGGCCCGCCGGGCGCGGTTGGCCTAGTGTGGTGTTTCACAAATAACGACCATAACGCGCGGCGCTTTTTGCGCTCATGCGGCGTTGTCGCTCCTCGCCGTAGCTGGGCTACGACTCGTCGCGACGCCTTGCTTGAGCGCAAAAATCGCTCGCGAGTTATTGGCCGTATTTGCAAAACACCACACTAGGTCTGTCGATTGCCTGTACCGGCCCTTTCGCGGGTGAACCCGCTCCTACAATGGATCGCCGCTCGTCGTAGGAGCGGGTTCACCCGCGAAAGGGCCGGTACAGGCTACAGAGCAGTCAGCCCTTGCCGCCCGGCGCCAGCATGTTCTCCGGCCGCACCCACTGGTCGAACTGCTCATTGGTCAGGTACTTCAACGCCAAGGCCGCCTCGCGCAGGGTCTTGCCCTCGCTGTAAGCCTTTTTGGCAATTTCCGCCGCCTTGTCATAGCCAATATGCGGGTTCAGCGCCGTCACCAGCATCAACCCGCGCTCCAGGTGCGCGGCCATCTGCTCGGCATCCGGCTCGATACCCGCCACGCAATGCTGCTGGAAGTTGCGGCAACCATCGGCCAGCAACTCGATGGATTGCAGCAGGTTATGGATGATCACCGGCTTGAACACATTCAGCTGCAAATGCCCCTGGCTGGCGGCAAAGCCGATGGCCGCATCGTTGCCCAGTACCTGGCAGGCCAACATCGACAGCGCCTCGCACTGGGTGGGGTTGACCTTGCCCGGCATGATCGAGCTGCCGGGCTCGTTGGCCGGCAGGCGCACCTCGGCCAGCCCGGCGCGCGGGCCGGAACCCAGCAGGCGCAGGTCGTTGGCAATTTTCATCAAGGCCACGGCCAGGGTTTTCAGGGCGCCCGCCAGGCTGGTCAGCGGCTCGTGGCCGGCGAGGGCGGCGAACTTGTTCGGCGCGGTGATGAACGGCAGGCCGGACAGCGCCGCCAGTTCGGCAGCGATGGCCTCGGCAAACCCCTGCGGGGCGTTCAGCCCGGTCCCCACGGCAGTGCCGCCCTGGGCCAGTTCGCACACCGCCGGCAGGGTGGCGCGGATGGCGCGCTGGGCGTAATCGAGCTGGGCGACGAAGGCCGACACTTCCTGGCCGAAGGTGATCGGCGTGGCGTCCATCATGTGTGTGCGACCGGTTTTTACCAGCTGGTGGTGACGCATCGACAGCTCGGCCAGCCCTGAAGACAGTTCGGTGACGGCCGGCAGCAGCTTTTCCTGCACCGCCTGGGCTGCCGCAATGTGCATGGCGGTGGGGAAGCAGTCGTTGGAGCTCTGCGAGCGGTTGACGTGGTCATTGGGGTGCACCGGCGCCTTGCCGCCACGGCCTTTGCCGGCCAGTTCGTTGGCGCGTCCGGCAATCACCTCGTTGACGTTCATGTTGCTCTGGGTGCCACTGCCTGTCTGCCAGACAACGAGCGGGAACTGATCGTCGTGCTGGCCAGCCAGCACTTCATCGGCGGCCTGTTCGATCAGCCGGGCGATGTCGGCCGGCAGGTCGCCATTGCGGTCGTTGACGCGTGCGGCGGCCTTCTTGATCAGTGCCAGGGCGTGCAACACCGCGAGGGGCATGCGTTCCTTGCCGATGGCGAAGTTGATCAGCGAACGCTGGGTTTGCGCACCCCAGTAGGCGTTCTCCGGAACTTCGACCGGGCCCAGGCTGTCTGTCTCGATACGGCTCATTCTGTACTCACTCCTGTGTAGTTCGAAATCGCAGTTTAGGCCCTGATTCGACCGAGCGGTTCCGTCGCTCGTCGTGCCACTTGAGCACATCGCCACCACGGCGCAGAATGCTCTACTCTGAGGTGCCCGCCTCCCTCTCTTTGAAGGAAATGCAATGACCCGTCTCCGTGTCCTTTGTGCCGCCGTTGCCCTGGTTTGCGCCAGTGGCCAGGTACTCGCTGCCACCGCCAGCCACAACGCTGCTGCCGAGAAATTCCTGACCCTGGCCAACGCCGACAAGCTGGGCACCCCGGTGTACATGCAAGTGCAGCAGATGTTCGCCCAGCGTTTCGCCCAGACCAAGGCCCCGGCCGCCAAGCAACCGGTGCTGGAAAGCTACCAGGCCAAGGCCAATGCCGCCCTGGACAACGCCATCGGCTGGAACAAGCTGAAGCCGAAGATGGTCGACCTGTACACCCAGACCTTCACCGAGCAGGAGCTGAAAGACCTGGTCAAGTTCTACGAATCGCCGCTGGGCAAGAAAGTGCTGCGTGAAATGCCCAAGGTCACTCAGCAGTCGGCACAGCTGACCCAGCAGAGCCTGGAGCCAGCAGTACCGGTGGTGAACAAGCTGCTGGAAGACATGACCAAAGAGCTGGACCCGAACGCTGGCAAGGCCGCCGCCCCAGCGAAGAAGTGAGTACGCCGCAATGACCATGCAACAACGTATCGAACAGCAACTGGCCGCGCTGGCGCCGCAACACCTGCAAGTGCTCAACGAAAGTCACATGCACAGTCGTGGTCAGGAGACCCACTACAAGGCCGTGATCGTCAGCGAGCAGTTCGCCGGGTTGAACAGCGTCAAGCGCCACCAGAAGGTGTACGCCACCATGGGTGAGCTGATGGGCGAGATTCACGCCCTGGCCATCCACACCTACACCGCCGAAGAGTGGGCCAAGGTCGGCGTTGCACCGGCCTCGCCGGTGTGCGCCGGCGGCGGGCACTGAAACCTTTCTGTTGTTCTGGTAGAATCCTGCAAAATCCGGGGGCCGCTTTGCGGCCCTTTCGCGACACAAGGCCGCTCCCACAAAAACCGCACTAGCCATCAGGTTACGCGGTCCCCTGTGGGAGCGGCCTTGTGTCGCGAAAGGGGCGCAAAGCGCCCCCATGCTTTTCTATACCGTCAAACCCGGTCCGCCCCTTACGAGGGCAACCACCTGGAGATTCCGTTACATGTCTCAAGCCATCGTCGTCGCGGCGCTGTACAAGTTCGTCACTCTGGAAGACTACGTCGAGCTGCGCGAGCCGCTGCTCAAGACCATGCTCGACAACAACGTCAAAGGCACCCTGCTGCTGGCCCACGAGGGCATCAACGGCACCGTATCGGCCACCCGCGAAGGCATCGATGGCCTGCTGGCCTGGTTGCGCAACGACCCGCGCCTGGTCGATGTCGACCATAAAGAGTCGTATTGCGACGAACAGCCGTTCTACCGCACCAAGGTCAAGCTCAAGAAAGAGATCGTCACCCTCGGCGTGCCGGGCGTAGACCCCAACCAGGCCGTTGGCACCTATGTCGAGCCCAAGGACTGGAACGCCCTGATCAGCGACCCGGAAGTGCTGCTGATCGACACTCGCAACGACTACGAAGTGGCCATCGGTACGTTCAAGGGCGCCATCGACCCGAAGACCGAAACGTTCCGTGAGTTCCCGGAGTACATCAAGGCCAATTTCGACCCGAGCAAGCACAAGAAGGTCGCCATGTTCTGCACCGGCGGCATCCGTTGCGAAAAGGCCTCCAGCTACATGCTCGGTGAAGGCTTCGAGTCGGTCTATCATCTTAAGGGCGGCATCCTGAAATACTTCGAGGAAGTGCCTCAGGAAGAAAGCCTGTGGGACGGCGACTGCTTCGTCTTCGACAACCGGGTTACGGTGCGCCATGACCTGAGCGAAGGTGAGTACGACCAGTGCCACGCCTGCCGCCATCCGATCAATGCAGAGGAGCGCGCGTCCGAGCACTATTCGCCAGGTGTCAGCTGCCCGCATTGCTGGGACAGCCTGAGCGAGAAGACCCGGCGCAGTGCCATCGACCGGCAGAAGCAGATCGAGCTGGCCAAGGCCCGCAACCTGCCGCACCCGATCGGTTACAACTACAAAGCCGAGGCTTGAAGCATGTCTGCACGCCTGATCTATGTGATGGACCCGATGTGCTCCTGGTGCTGGGGTTTTGCGCCAGTGGCCGCGGCCCTGATCGCCCAGGCGCGTGAGGCAGGCGTGCCTGCCCGCTTGGTAACGGGCGGGCTGCGTACGGGCGGCAGCGCCCTGGACAGCTCCACTCGCAAGTACATCCTGGAACACTGGCAGGCGGTGGCTGATGCTACCGGCCAGCCGTTCCGCTTCGAGGGGGCCATGCCTGACGGCTTCGTCTACGACACCGAGCCGGCCTGTCGCGCCCTGGTCGCGGCACGCGAGCTGGATGCCGAGCGCGTCTGGCCGCTGCTGGCGTTGATCCAGCGTTCGTTCTACGAGCAGGGTACCGATGTGACCACCGCGCCGCAGCTGGTCGAGCTGGCCTCCCAGAGTGGCTTCGACCGTGCCGCGTTCGCCGAAACCTTCGCCCGTGCCGATACCCGCGCCGCCACCGCGGCCGACTTCGCCTGGGCCCAGGACCTGGGTATTGCCGGTTTCCCGACCTTGCTGGCCGAGCGCAATGGCCAACTGGCCTTGCTGACCAACGGCTACCAGCCGCTGGAGCGCCTGCAACCCTTGCTCGGCCGCTGGCTGCAGCAGGCCGCCTGTGCTTGATGTACCAGGGTCACCCGACCCGGTACCGGGCAAGCCATACACTGCGGGCGATCGACTGAGCTGGGCGGAAATCCGCCGCCTGGCCCTGCATCACAAGAAAAACCTCTGGTCCGCCAACCTCATTGCGTTACTGGCGGCGTGTTGCAGTGTGCCCATTCCGCTGCTGCTGCCGCTGTTGGTGGACGAAGTACTGCTCGGCCATGGCGATGCCGCGCTGAAGTGGATGAACCACCTGCTGCCGTCCAACTGGCAGGTAGCAGCCGGCTACATCGGCCTGATGCTGGCGCTCACCCTTTGCCTGCGCCTGGCTGCGCTGGCCTTCAACGTGATCCAGTCCAAGCTGTTCGCCGGGCTGGCCAAGGACATCGTCTACCGCCTGCGCATCCGCCTGATCGAGCGCCTCAAGCGTATTTCGCTGAAAGAGTACGAAAGCCTGGGCAGCGGCACGGTGACCACCCACCTGGTCACCGACCTGGACACCCTCGACAAGTTTGTTGGCGAAACCCTCAGCCGCTTCCTGGTGGCCATGCTGACACTGACCGGCACGGCGGCGATCCTGATCTGGATGCACTGGCAGCTGGCCTTGCTGATCTTGCTGTTCAACCCGCTGGTGATCTACTTCACCGTGCAGTTGGGCAAGCGCGTCAAACACCTGAAAAAGCTTGAAAACGACAGCACCGCGCGCTTTACCCAGGCGCTGGCGGAAACCCTCGATGCCATTCAGGAAATCCGCGCTGGCAACCGCCAGGGCTACTTCCTTGGCCGCCTGGGCCTGCGTGCCCGCGAGGTGCGTGATTACGCCGTGGACTCGCAATGGAAAAGTGATGCCAGTGGCCGTGCCAGTGGCCTGCTGTTCCAGTTCGGCATCGACATCTTCCGCGCGGCGGCCATGCTGACCGTGCTGTTTTCCGACCTGTCGATCGGCCAGATGCTGGCGGTGTTCAGCTACCTGTGGTTTATGATCGGTCCGGTGGAGCAACTGCTTAATCTGCAATATGCCTACTACGCCGCCGGCGGTGCGCTGAGTCGCCTCAACGAGCTGCTGGCGCGTGCCGACGAGCCGCAATACCCGGCCGCCAGCGACCCGTTCGCCGGCCGCGAAACGGTGGGCATTGACGTGCGCGACCTGCGCTTTGCCTATGCCGACGAGCCGGTGCTCGACCACCTCGACCTGTCTATCGCCGCGGGTGAGAAGGTGGCGATTGTCGGTGCCAGCGGCGGCGGCAAGAGCACGCTGGTGCAGCTACTGCTGGGCCTATACAGCGCCCAGGCCGGGACCATCCGCTTTGGCGGGGCCAGCCTGCAGGAAATCGGCCTGGAAACCCTGCGCGAGAATGTCGCGGTGGTGTTGCAGCACCCGTCGCTGTTCAACGACAGCGTGCGTGCCAACCTGACCATGGGCCGCGACTGCAGCGATGATGCGTGCTGGCAGGCGCTGCGCATCGCTCAGCTGGATGCCACCATCGCCGCCTTGCCGCAAGGCCTGGACAGTGTGGTGGGGCGTTCAGGCGTGCGCTTGTCCGGTGGCCAGCGCCAGCGCCTGGCCATTGCCCGCATGGTACTGGCTGAGCCCAAGGTAGTGATCCTCGACGAGGCCACCTCAGCGCTGGATGCCGCCACCGAGTACAACCTGCATCAGGCCTTGGCGTGCTTCCTCAGCGGCCGCACCACGCTGATCATCGCCCATCGCTTGTCGGCGGTGAAACAGGCCGACCGGGTGCTGGTGTTCGATGGCGGGCACGTGGCCGAAGACGGCGACCATCAGCAGCTGATTGCCGAGGGTGGGTTATACGCCAAGCTTTATGGGCATCTGCAGCAGAGCTGACTATCTGGCTGCCTTCACCGGGCTGATGGGAGCAACTGTCTTGCTCAATTTCTAAAAGCTGGTGCGATCCCTGTGGGAGCGGGCTTGTCCGCGAACACGGGCGAAGCCCGTGCCATCCACCGCGGTGTCTTCTTCGCGGGTAAACCCGCTCCTACAATGGCCAGCGCATACGCTGTACAAATTCCCCGATTCCTTGTCATAAAAATCCCCTTCACAGCGATGGCAAATGGCCTACGCTGTGCTTGTCTGGGTCGATTTACGCCTTATCTGCTCTGTGACAGGGACTCCATGAAGGGAAATCGCACACTCGAAGCGCCAAAGTTGCTCGGCATCACATGGCCTTTCATCGCCGTCGTGGTCCTTCAGGTGGCGTTGGGCAGCCTTAGCCTTTATACGCTCTCGGCCGTGCGCGCCTATGTCGCGGGCGAAAGCCTGTGGTCCAAGGCGCAGAAAGATGCCATCTATTACCTCAGTCTGTACGGCGAGACGCAGGACGACAGCACCTACCAACGCTATCGCCAGGCCATTACCGTACCGCAGGGTGACCATCGTCTGCGCGAAGTGCTCGACCACCCCAGCCCTGATCTGGACGCCGCGCGACAGGCGGTTCTGCAAGGTGGCAACCACCCTGACGATGTCGAGCGGATCATCTGGTTCTACCGCAACTTTCGCCATGTCAGCTATATGCAGACAGCCATCGATTACTGGGACATCGGTGACGACTATCTGGCCAAGCTGGATGTACTGGCCGGTGAAATGCGCCAGCGTTTTGCCGATGGCCCGGTGGATGCCGACACCGTCAGCGACTGGAAGGCCCGCATTGTCGCCATCAACGAAGGCGTGACCCCGGCGGCCAAGGCGTTCAGTGATGCCTTGGGCGAAGGCTCGCGCATGTTGCTACGGGTGCTGCTGATCACCAACCTGCTGACCGCGATGTTCCTGATCGCCATTGCCTGGCGCCGCTCCAGCAAGCTGTTGGCCCAGCGCCAAGCCTTTGCCAGCGCCCTGCAGGAAGAAAAAGAGCGTGCGCAGATTACCCTGCAGGCCATCGGGGATGCGGTGATCACCACCGATGTCGAAGGCAGTATCGGCTACATGAACCCGGCCGCCGAGCAATTGACCCACTGGCAATCCGGGCAGGCCCAGGGCCTGCCGCTGTCGGCGCTGTTCAGCCTGGTGGATGAACACGCCGAGGAGGACGGTCGCAGTTTGGTCGAACAGGTGCTCAGCGGCAGCCTCAAGGGCGGCTCCGAGCATGCCCGGCTTATCCAGCGCCTGGACGGCAGTAACGTGTCGATCAACCTGGTAGGCTCGCCGATCGTCAATGATGGCCAGGTCAGTGGCATCGTGCTGGTGCTGCACGATATGACCCAGGAACGCCAGTACATCGCCAATCTGTCCTGGCAGGCAACCCACGACGCCCTGACCGGGCTGGCCAACCGCCGCGAGTTCGAGTACCGCCTGGAACAGGCGCTCAACGACCTGGCGCGCCAGGCCGGGCGGCATTCGCTGATGTTCCTCGACCTCGACCAGTTCAAGCTGGTCAACGACACCTGTGGCCACGCTGCCGGCGATGAGTTGCTGCGGCATATCTGCGCGGTGCTGCAGTCCGGCCTGCGTGAGGGCGATACGCTGGCGCGGCTGGGCGGCGATGAATTTGGCGTGCTGCTGGAAAACTGCCCGCCCGACCAGGCCGAGCGCATTGGCGAACAATTGCGCCAGATGGTGCAGAGCCTGCACTTCGTATGGAAAGGGCGGCCGTTCGTGACCACGGTCAGTATTGGCCTGGTGCACATGGCCCAGGCCCCCGGTACCCTGGAGGCTTCGCTGCGCGCCGCCGACATGGCCTGCTACATGGCCAAGGAAAAGGGCCGAAACCGTGTACAGGTGTACCACGCCGACGACAGCGAGCTGTCCATGCGTTTTGGCGAAATGGCCTGGATCCAGCGCCTGCATGTGGCCCTGGAAGAAAACCGCTTTTGTCTCTACGCCCAGGAAATCGCCCCGCTCAAAACCTTCGAAGGCCCGGGCCATATCGAAATTCTGTTGCGCCTGCACGACGAAAGCGGCCGCACCATCCTGCCCAGCAGCTTCATCCCGGCGGCCGAGCGCTACGGCCTGATGACCGCGCTGGACCGCTGGGTGGTGCGCAATGTGTTCATGGTCATACGCCAGTGCCTGGAAGAAGGGCGTGAAGGGCCGTTGTCGACCTGTGCCATCAACCTGTCGGGGTCCAGCATTGGCGACGACAAGTTCCTTGAATACCTCCAGCGGTTGTTCGTCGAATACGCCATTCCGCCGCGAATGATCTGCTTTGAAATTACCGAAACCAGCGCCATTGCCAACCTGGGCAGCGCCATTCGCTTCATCAACGAGCTGAAAGGGCTGGGTTGCCGTTTCTCGCTCGATGATTTTTGCGCTGGCATGTCCTCGTTCGCCTATCTCAAGCATTTGCCCGTGGACTACCTGAAGATTGACGGGAGTTTCGTCAAGGACATGCTCGACGACCCGGTCAACCGGGCCATGGTCGAGGTCATCAACCATATCGGCCATGTGATGGGTAAGCGCACGATCGCCGAGTTCGTCGAAACACCCTTGATCGAGCAGGCCTTGCAGGAAATAGGCGTGGATTACGCCCAGGGCTACCTGATCGAACGCCCCCAGGTGTTCACCTGTGACAGTCTGCAGCGCCAACGGATCGCCGCCCGGCCTCTGTTGCAGCGAGCACCTGGCACGTTTCGCTAGTTGGAAATCACAAGGATCAAGGAGCTGAAAGTGATTGACGCATTCGTTCGTATCGGGCCTTTGATGGACCCCGCCAGTTACCCCCAATGGGCCCAGCAACTGATTGAAGACTGCCGCGAGAGCAAGCGCCGGGTGGTTGAGCATGAGTTTTATGCACGTCTGCGCGATGGCCAGCTGAAGCAATCGACCATCCGTCAGTACTTGATCGGTGGCTGGCCGGTGGTGGAGCAGTTTTCGTTGTACATGGCGCATAACCTGACCAAGACCCGCTATGGCCGGCATCAGGGCGAGGACATGGCGCGGCGCTGGCTGATGCGCAACATCCGCGTCGAGCTCAACCATGCCGACTACTGGGTGAATTGGTGCCAGGCGCACGGTGTGCACCTGCACGAGTTGCAGGCGCAAGAAGTGCCGCCCGAGCTGAACGGCCTGAACGACTGGTGCTGGCGGGTGTGCGCTACCGAGAACCTGGCCATTTCCATGGCGGCGACCAACTACGCCATCGAAGGCGCGACCGGTGAATGGTCGGCGGTGGTGTGCTCGACTGACACCTATGCGCAGGGGTTCCCTGAAGAAGGGCGCAAGCGGGCGATGAAGTGGCTGAAGATGCATGCCCAGTATGACGATGCGCACCCGTGGGAGGCGCTGGAAATCATCTGTACCCTGGCCGGTGAGAACCCCACCCTGGGGTTGCGCAACGAACTGCGCAGGGCCATTTGCAAGAGCTACGACTGCATGTTCCTGTTCCTGGAACGCTGCATGCAGCTGGAAGGGCGCCAGCAAGGCCGTATGCGACCGGCGTTGGCTGCGGGCTGATCGTTCGCTTGCACCGGCCTCTTCGCGGGTGAGCCCGCTCCTACCGGGTTATGCGATCCCCTGTAGGGCGGGTTCACCCGCGAAAGGGCCGGTACAGGCAAAACATCATTGGGCGTTGAACGCCTGCCCGTTCACCCCTGTGCTGTCTGGCCCCATCAGGTACAGGTACACCGGCATGATCTCTTCGGGCAGCGGGTTGTTCTGCGGGTTCTCGCCAGGGTAGGCCTGGGCCCGCATTGCCGTGCGCGTGGCGCCTGGGTTGATGCTGTTGGCGCGCACCGGCGCCACGCCTTCCAGTTCATCGGCCAAGGTCTGCATCAGGCCTTCGGTGGCGAACTTCGACACGCCATAGGCGCCCCAGTAAGCCCGGCCCTTGCGCCCGACGCTGCTGCTGGTGAACACCACCGAAGCGTCCTCCGACAGCTTCAGCAGCGGCAGCAGCGTGCTGGTGAGCATGAAGGTGGCATTGACGTTGATGTGCATCACGCGCATGAAGTTGTCGCCCGACAACTGCTCCAGCGGCGTGCGCGGGCCGATGATCGACGCATTGTTGAGCAGGCCATCGAGGCGGCCGAACTGGCCTTCGATCATGGCCGCCAGCTCGTCGTACTGGTGTGGCAGGGCGGTTTCCAGGTTGAACGGGATGACCACCGGCTGCGGATGGCCGGCGGCTTCGATCTGGTCGTAGACTTCGTTCAGGTTGGCCTCGGTCTTGCCCAGCAGCAGCACGGTGGCACCCAGTGCGGCATAAGCCTTGGCAGCCGCGGCACCAATGCCACGGCCGGCACCGGTAACCAGGATGACCCGGCCTTGCAGCAGGTCGGGGCGGGCGGTGTAGTCGAACATGGTTCTGTCCTTCGAGTTCGTGTGGGCGGCCGGGCCTATTGTAGGAGCGGGTTTACCCGCGAATGCGTCCGATCAGGCGCCAGTGTTGTCTGGGCTGGCGCATTCGCGGGTGAACCCGCTCCTACAAAGAGACGGTGCCCGGTCATCGGTCTGGGTTCAGCAGCCGCACAGCGCGCTGTCGATCACTTTGCGCAGTTCCAGCGGGTGGTCCACCACCACGTCGGCACCCCAGTTGTTGGGGTTGTCCTCTGGATGAATATAGCCGTAGCGCACCGCCGCCGTGCGGGTACCTGCGTCGCGGCCAGACTCGATGTCGCGCAGGTCGTCGCCGACGAACAGCACACTCGCCGGGTCCAGGTTCAGCGTCTTGCAGGCCAGGATCAGCGGCTCGGGGTCGGGTTTGCTGTTTTTCACGTGGTCCGGGCAGATCAGCAACGCCGAACGCTCGGCCAGGCCCAGCTGCTGCATGATCGGCTCGGCGAAGCGCACCGGCTTGTTGGTGACGACGCCCCACAGCAGGTTGCCTTTCTCGATGTCGGCCAGCAGCTCGGCCATGCCCTCGAACAGCTTGCTGTGCACCGCGCAGTCGCGCTGGTAACGCTCGAGGAATTCCAGGCGCAGGGCCTCGAAGCCGTCAGCCTCCGGGTCCATGGCGAACGCAGTGGCGACCATGGCGCGGGCGCCACCCGAGATCACGCCACGGATCAGGTTGTCGTCAACGGCCGGCAGCCCGCGGTCGGCGAGCATGGCCTGGCAAATGGCGATGAAGTCCGGCGCCGTGTCCAGCAAGGTGCCGTCCATGTCGAAGAGTACTGCTCGCAAACGCATGCTTATTCCTCGCGCAGGGTCTGGATCATGTAGTTGACGTCGACGTCGCTGTTGAGCTTGTAGTGCTTGGTCAGCGGGTTGTAGGTGAGGCCGATGATGTCCTTCACCTGCAGGCCTGCATCGCGGCTCCAGGCGCCCAGCTCGGACGGGCGGATGAATTTCTTGAAGTCGTGGGTGCCGCGCGGCAGCATCTTCAGGATGTACTCGGCGCCGACGATGGCCAGCAGGTAGGCCTTGGGGTTGCGGTTGATGGTGGAGAAGAACACCTGGCCGCCCGGCTTGACCATGCGGTAGCAGGCGCGGATCACCGAAGACGGGTCGGGCACGTGCTCGAGCATTTCCAGGCAGGTGACCACGTCGAACTGTTCGGGCATTTCCTCGGCCAGGGCTTCGGCGGTGATCTGCCGGTATTCCACCTGCACGCCGGACTCCAGCTGGTGCAGCTGAGCCACCGCCAGTGGCGCCTCGCCCATGTCGATACCGGTGACCGTGGCGCCGCGCAGGGCCATGGCTTCGCTGAGGATGCCGCCACCACAACCCACGTCCAGCACTTTCTTGCCGGCCAGGCTGACGCGCTCGTCGATCCAGTTGACGCGCAGCGGGTTGATTTCGTGCAGCGGCTTGAACTCGCTTTCGCGGTCCCACCAGCGGTGGGCCAGCGCTTCGAACTTGGCGATTTCGGCGCGGTCGACGTTGCTCATTGAACAGTCCTCTGAAACTTCGCAAAATTGCGCCGGAGTATACCCGAGCGCTTGGCCGCGAGGGTCGCTATAATCGCCGGTTTTTGATATCCGAATGACGGGGAGAGGCGATGCGCGAGCGACTTTTGGCGGCGGAGAAGGTGACCGCGATCCGCTGGCAGGGCGGCGCCTTGCACCTGCTCGACCAGCGCCTGCTGCCGTCGGAGGAGCGTTGGCTGGCCTGCGACAATGTTGCGCAGGTGGCCGCAGCCATCCGTGACATGGCAGTGCGCGGCGCCTCGGCGATCGGTATTGCCGCAGCTTACGGCCTGGTACTGGCCCTTGAAGAACGGCTGGCCGAAGGCGGCGATTGGGAAATGGAACTGGAAGACGACTTTCTCACCCTTGCCGAAGCGCGTCCTACCGCCGCCAACTTGTTCTGGGCGCTTAACCGCATGCGCGAGCGTCTGCTGCGCCTGCGTCCGGAAGAAGACGTTCTGGCGGCGCTGGAGGCCGAAGCGATGGCCATTCACGAAAGCGACCGTGAGGCCAACCTGACCATGGCCCAGCAGGGTATCGAGCTGATCCGTCGTCATCAGGGCAATGCCCAGGCCCTGCTCACCTTCGGCAACGCCGGCGCCCTTGCCAGTGGCGGCTTTGGCACCGCACTGGGGGTGATCCGTGCCGGCTACCTGGAAGGCATGGTCGAGCGGGTTTATGCCGGTGAGACTCGCCCTTGGCTGCAGGGCTCGCGCCTGACGGCCTGGGAGCTGGCCAACGAGGGAATTCCGGTGACCCTGTGCGCCGACTCGGCGCTGGCGCATCTGATGAAGACCAAGGGCATCACCTGGGTGGTGGTGGGCGCGGACTGCATCGCTGCCAATGGCGACGTGGCCAGCAAGATCGGCACCTACCAGTTGGCGGTCAGCGCCATGCACCATGGTGTGCGCTTCATGGTGGTGGCGCCGAGCACCAGCATCGACCTGAACCTGGCAACCGGCGAGGATATTCCCCTGGAAGAGCGTGACGCCGACGAGTGGCTGGACTTTGGCGGTGCCCCGGCGGTACGGGATGTGCAGGTATTCAACCCGGTGTTCGACGTGACCCCGGCCGACCTGATTGACGTTATCGTGACCGAACGGGGTGTTGTCGAGCGCCCGGATACCGCCAAACTGGCCCAGTTGATTTGCCGCAAGCGCCTGCACTGATACCCCGGTAGAACGCGTACTTTGTGGGAGCGGCCTTGCGTCGCGATAGGGCCGCAAAGCGGCCCCGGGATGTCGGCGAAGAAGCAAAAATTGCCGGGGCTGCTGTGCAGCCCTATCGCGACACAAGGCCGCTCCCACAATGACCGTGCACTGCCGTACAGATCTCCCCACCGCCCCCGCCTTTGTGATAATATCCGGCAGTTTCCAAGACCGCCCAAAGTGGCGGCCTTCATTGCGCAGATCCATGGCACAACTCATTGATTTGTCGTAAGTCGTCGCACCCTTATGCGCTGCGGCGGCGAGCTTCGTTCGGCCCTTGATGGAGCTGCGAAGTTTCACCAGAAAAAGGAATCAGGCTTCTCATGGGCGAACTGGCCAAAGAAATCCTCCCGGTCAATATCGAAGACGAACTGAGACAGTCTTACCTCGACTACGCGATGAGCGTGATTGTCGGGCGAGCGCTGCCCGATGCGCGTGACGGCTTGAAGCCCGTGCATCGCCGCGTTCTCTATGCGATGAGCGAACTGGGCAACGACTGGAACAAGCCGTACAAGAAATCCGCCCGTGTGGTCGGTGACGTGATCGGTAAGTACCACCCGCACGGCGACACTGCGGTCTACGACACCATCGTGCGTATGGCCCAGCCGTTCTCGTTGCGCTACCTGCTGGTCGACGGCCAGGGCAACTTCGGTTCGGTGGACGGCGACAACGCTGCCGCCATGCGATACACCGAAGTGCGCATGACCAAGCTGGCCCACGAGCTGCTGGCCGACCTGCACAAGGAAACCGTCGACTGGGTGCCCAACTACGACGGCACCGAGCAGATCCCGGCGGTCATGCCGACGCGTATTCCCAACCTGCTGGTCAACGGCTCCAGCGGTATTGCCGTGGGCATGGCGACCAATATTCCGCCGCACAACCTCGGTGAGGTCATCGATGGCTGCCTGGCGCTCATCGACAACCCGGAAGTCACCATCGATGAACTGATGCAGTTCATCCCTGGCCCGGACTTCCCGACTGCCGGCATCATCAACGGTCGCCAGGGCATCATCGAGGCCTATCGCACCGGCCGTGGCCGCATCTACATGCGCGCCCGCTCCGAGATCGAAGACATCGACAAGGTTGGCGGCCGCCAGCAGATCGTGATCACCGAGCTGCCGTACCAGCTGAACAAGGCGCGCCTGATCGAAAAGATCGCCGAGCTGGTCAAAGAGAAGAAGATCGAAGGCATCACCGAGCTGCGCGACGAGTCCGACAAGGACGGCATGCGCATCGTCATCGAGCTGCGTCGCGGCGAGGTGCCAGAGGTGGTGCTCAACAACCTCTACCAGCAAACCCAGCTGCAGAGCGTATTCGGCATCAACGTGGTGGCCCTGGTCGACGGCCGTCCGCGCCTGCTCAACCTCAAGGACCTGCTCGAAGCGTTCGTCCGCCACCGCCGTGAAGTGGTGACCCGCCGTACCGTATTCGAGCTGCGCAAGGCCCGTGAACGCGGCCATATCCTTGAAGGCCAGGCGGTCGCGCTGTCCAACATCGACCCGGTCATTGCCCTGATCAAGGCCTCGCCGACGCCGTCCGAAGCCAAGGAAGCCCTGGTTTCCACGCCGTGGGAATCCAGTGCCGTGCAGGTCATGGTCGAGCGCGCCGGCGCCGACGCCTGCCGCCCTGAGGACCTGCCGGAGCAGTACGGCCTGCATGACGGCAAGTACTTCCTGTCGCCGGAACAGGCCCAGGCCATTCTCGACCTGCGCCTGCACCGCCTGACCGGTCTGGAGCACGAGAAACTGCTGGCCGAGTACCAGGAAATCCTCGAGCAGATCGGCGAGTTGATCCGCATCCTCAGCAGCGCCGAGCGCCTGATGGAAGTGATTCGCGAGGAGCTGGAGGCCATCCGTGCCGAGTACGGCGATGTGCGCCGCACCGAAATCCTCAATGCCAGCCACGACCTCAACTACGGCGACATGATCCCGGAAGAAGAGCGCGTGGTCACCATCTCCCATGGTGGTTATGCCAAGACTCAGCCATTGTCCGCCTACCAGGCCCAGCGCCGCGGCGGCAAAGGCAAGTCGGCGACCGGCGTGAAGGACGAGGACTACATCGAGCACCTGCTGGTCGCCAACAGCCATGCCACCCTGTTGCTGTTCTCCAGCAAGGGCAAGGTGTACTGGAAGAAGACCTACGAAATCCCCGAAGCGTCCCGCGCTGCCCGCGGTCGTCCGCTGGTCAACCTACTGCCGCTGGAGGAGGGTGAGCGCATCACCGCCATGCTGCAGATCGACCTCGAAGCGCTGCAGCAGAACGCCGACCTCGACGAAGAACTGGACGAGGCTGAAGACACCGTGCTCGAGGGTGAGCTGGTGGAGGCCGAGGAAGTCGACGAAGAAGACGGCGACACCCCGGAGTGGGTTGCAGAGCCGACCGGCGCGTACATCTTCATGGCGACCGCTTCCGGTACCGTCAAGAAGACCCCGCTGGTGCAGTTCGCCCGTCCGCGCTCCAACGGCCTGATCGCCCTGAAGCTGAAGGAAGGCGACACTCTGATTGCCGCGGCCATCACCGATGGCGCCAAGGAAGTCATGATGTTCTCCGACGCTGGCAAGGTCATTCGCTTTGCCGAGAGCGTCGTGCGTGAAATGGGTCGCAACGCCCGTGGTGTACGCGGCATGAAACTGGGCAAAGGCCAGCGGATCATCTCGATGCTGATCCCGGAGTCCGGCTCGCAGATCCTCACCGCCTCCGAGCGTGGCTTTGGCAAGCGCACCCCGCTGTCCAAGTTCCCGCGTCGCGGCCGTGGTGGCCAGGGTGTGATCGCCATGGGTACCAAAGGGCGCAACGGCCTGCTGATTGGGGCTATCCAGGTGCAGGAAGGTGAGGAGATCATGCTGATTTCCGACCAGGGCACGCTGGTTCGCACCCGGGTTGGCGAGGTGTCCAGCCTGAGCCGCAACACCCAGGGTGTTACGCTGATCAAGCTGGCGGCCGATGAGACACTGGTGGGCCTGGAGCGTATCCAGGAGCCATCCGAGGACGAGCTCGATGAAGTGATCGAGACGGACGAGGAGGGTGTCGAGGCTGCAGCGCCAGACAATGAAAATGAAGAAGCTGCGGGTGCCGACGAGGCCCCGCAAGAGTAAGCGAGCGTAAACCCGAGCGGGGCGACCAAGGTCGCCCCGTTTGACTGTGTAGGAGCGGGCTTGCCCGCGATGCAGGCGCCACCGATCCTGCATGGAATGTGGCCACCGAATTACGATTTTGTTCTATTTGGCAGAGCGAGAGTGGATGTGAGCAAACGAGCCTTTAACTTCTGCGCAGGCCCTGCCGCGCTTCCTGACGCTGTCCTGCAGCGCGCACAGGCCGAGATGCTGGACTGGCGTGGCAAGGGGTTGTCGGTGATGGAAATGAGCCATCGCAGCGACGATTACGTGGCCATCGCCGAAAAGGCCGAGCAGGACCTGCGTGACCTGCTGTCCGTCCCCTCCAATTACAAGGTGCTGTTCCTGCAAGGGGGCGCCAGCCAGCAGTTCGCTGAAATCCCGCTGAACCTGCTGCCGGAAAACGGCACGGCCGATTACATCGAAACCGGTATCTGGTCGAAAAAGGCCATCGAGGAAGCGCGCCGCTTCGGCAACGTCAACGTCGCCGCCACTGCCAAGCCTTACGACTACCTGGCCATCCCCGGCCAGAACGAGTGGAACCTGACCAAAAACGCTGCCTACGTGCACTATGCGTCCAACGAGACCATCGGTGGCCTGCAGTTTGACTGGGTGCCGCAAACCGGTGACGTGCCGTTGGTGGTCGATATGTCGTCCGACATCCTCTCGCGCCCGATCGATGTGTCGCAGTTCGGCCTGATCTACGCCGGCGCGCAGAAGAATATCGGCCCAAGCGGCCTGGTGGTCGTGATCGTGCGCGAAGACCTGTTGGGTCATGCCCGCAGCAGCTGCCCGACCATGCTCGACTACAAGGTTTCGGCTGACAACGGGTCGATGTACAACACCCCGGCCACCTACTCCTGGTACCTCTCTGGCCTGGTCTTCGAGTGGCTGAAAGAGCAGGGCGGTGTTGAGGCCATGGAGCAGCGCAACCGTGCCAAGAAAGAGCGCCTTTACGGGTTCATCGACCGCAGCGAGTTCTACACCAACCCAATCAGCGTCAACGCCCGTTCGTGGATGAACGTGCCGTTCCGCCTGGCTGACGAGCGCCTGGACAAGGCCTTCCTCGCTGGCGCCGATGCGCGTGGCCTGCTCAACCTCAAGGGCCACCGTTCGGTGGGCGGCATGCGCGCCTCCATCTACAACGCCCTGGGGCTGGAAGCGGTAGAAGCGCTGGTCGGCTACATGGCTGAATTCGAGAAGGAGCATGGCTGACATGTCCGAACAGGAGCTCAAGGCGCTGCGCGTGCGCATCGACAGCCTCGACGAGAAAATCCTCGAGCTGATCAGCGACCGCGCCCGCTGCGCCGAAGAAGTAGCCCGGGTCAAGACGGCCTCGCTGAAGGAAGGCGAGAAGCCGGTGTTCTACCGTCCTGAGCGTGAAGCTGCGGTGCTCAAGCGCGTGATGGAGCGCAACAAGGGCCCGCTGGGCAACGAAGAGATGGCGCGGCTGTTCCGCGAAATCATGTCGTCGTGCCTGGCCCTGGAAGAGCCGCTGAAAATCGCCTACCTCGGCCCTGAAGGCACCTTCACCCAGGCGGCGGCCATGAAGCACTTCGGCCACGCGGTGATCAGTCGGCCGATGGCGGCCATCGATGAAGTGTTCCGTGAAGTGGCGGCCGGTGCCGTCAACTTCGGTGTGGTGCCGGTGGAAAACTCCACTGAAGGTGCGGTCAGCCACACCCTGGACAGCTTCCTCGAGCATGACATGGTGATTTGCGGTGAAGTCGAGCTGCGTATCCACCACCACCTGCTGGTGGGCGAGAACACCAAGACCGACAGCATCACCCGCATCTACTCCCACGCCCAGTCGCTGGCCCAGTGCCGAAAGTGGCTGGACGCGCACTACCCGAACGTGGAGCGCGTGGCCGTATCGAGCAATGCCGAAGCGGCCAAGCGGGTCAAGGGTGAGTGGAATTCGGCGGCGATCGCCGGCGATATGGCGGCCAACCTGTACGGCCTGACCCGTCTGGCCGAGAAGATCGAAGACCGCCCGGACAACTCCACGCGCTTCCTGATGATTGGTAGCCAGGAAGTACCGCCGACCGGCGACGACAAGACCTCGATCATCGTTTCGATGAGCAACAAGCCAGGTGCGTTGCATGAGTTGCTGGTGCCGTTCTATCAGAACGGCATCGACCTGACCCGCATCGAGACCCGCCCGTCGCGCAGCGGCAAGTGGACCTACGTGTTCTTCATCGACTTCGTCGGTCACCACCGCGACCCGCTGATCAAGGCGGTGCTCGAGCAGATCAGCCAGGAGGCTGTGGCGCTGAAGGTGCTGGGCTCGTATCCGAAGGCGGTGCTTTGATCTGAGGTTGTTGGGGCCGCTTCGCGCCCCATTGCGACACAAGGCCGCTCTCACAGGTGTAGCGCATTGTGGGAGCGGCCTTGCGTCGCGATGGGCTGGAAAGCAGCCCCAATGGCTCTTACCGGCTGTCCAGATTTCAGAACAGGGTTCGCACCAGTGGTAAATGCAGCAAAAACCAAACCCGCACCTATCATCGACCGCCTGGTCGTGGTCGGCCTGGGCCTGATCGGCGGCTCGTTCGCCAAGGGCCTGCGTGAAAGCGGCCTGTGCCGCGAAGTGGTCGGTGTCGACCTGGATGCCCCCTCGCGCAAGCAGGCCGTGGCCCTGGGCGTGGTCGACCGCTGCGAAGAAGACCTCGCCGCCGCTTGCGTGGGCGCCGATGTCATTCAGCTGGCCGTACCGATCCTGGCCATGGAAAAAGTCCTCGCGCGCCTGGCCCAGCTCGACCTGGGTGATGCAATCATCACCGACGTCGGCAGCGCCAAGGGCAACGTCGTGCGGGAAGCGCGTGCCGTCTTCGGTGATCGCCTGCCGCGCTTCGTCCCGGGCCACCCCATTGCCGGTTCCGAGCAGAGCGGGGTAGAAGCCTCCAATGCCACCTTGTTCCGCCGGCACAAGGTCATCCTCACGCCGCTGGCCGAAACCGACCCCGCCGCGCTGGCCCTGGTTGACCGCTTGTGGCGTGCGCTGGATGCCGACGTGGAGCACATGTCGGTCGAGCGCCATGACGAAGTACTGGCCGCCACCAGCCATCTGCCACATCTGCTGGCCTTTGGCCTGGTCGACTCACTGGCCAAACGCAATGAAAACCTCGAGATCTTCCGGTACGCTGCGGGTGGATTCCGCGATTTCACAAGAATCGCCGGCAGCGATCCGACCATGTGGCATGACATCTTCCTCGCCAACCGCGACGCTGTCCTGCGCACGCTTGATACATATCGCAGCGATCTCGACGCCCTGCGCGACGCGATCGCTGAAGGGGATGGGCACCAACTGCTGGGTGTATTCACCCGCGCACGGGTTGCCCGCGAGCATTTCAGTAAAATCCTGGCCCGCCGGGCCTATGTGGACGCTATGAACGCCAACGATCTGATTTTCCAGGCCCAACCGGGTGGCCGCCTGAACGGGCGGATCCGTGTACCGGGCGACAAGTCGATTTCCCATCGCTCGATCATGCTCGGCTCGCTGGCCGAAGGTACTACCGAGGTCGAAGGCTTCCTCGAAGGCGAAGATGCGCTGGCGACCCTGCAGGCATTCCGTGACATGGGTGTGGTCATCGAAGGCCCCAACCACGGTCGTGTGACCATTCACGGCGTGGGCCTGCATGGCCTCAAGCCGCCACCTGGGCCGCTGTACGTAGGTAACTCCGGTACTTCGATGCGCCTGCTGTCGGGCCTGTTGGCCGGTCAGTCGTTCGATGTCACCATGACCGGCGACGCCTCGCTGTCCAAGCGCCCGATGAACCGTGTGGCCAACCCGCTGCGCGAAATGGGTGCTGTGGTCGAGACCGGCCCGGACGGCCGCCCGCCGCTGACCATCCGCGGTGGCCACAAGCTCAAAGGGCTGACCTACACGCTGCCAATGGCTAGCGCCCAGGTCAAATCCTGCCTGCTGCTGGCCGGCCTGTACGCCGAAGGCAAGACCACTGTCACCGAGCCTGCGCCTACCCGTGACCACACCGAGCGCATGCTGCGCGGTTTTGGCTACTCGGTCGACAGCCATGGCCCGGTGGCCTCGCTGCAATCCGGTGGCAAGCTGACCGCTACCCGGATCGAAGTGCCGGCTGACATTTCCTCGGCAGCGTTCTTCCTGGTCGCAGCCTCTATCGCTGAAGGCTCCGAGTTGGTGCTGGAGCATGTCGGCATCAACCCGACCCGTACCGGCGTGATCGACATCCTGCGCCTGATGGGCGGCGACATCACCCTGGAAAACCAGCGTGAAGTGGGCGGCGAGCCCGTGGCCGACCTGCGTGTGCGCGGTGCCAAGCTGAAGGGTATCGACATTCCTGAAGCGTTGGTGCCGCTGGCCATCGACGAATTCCCGGTATTGTTCGTGGCCGCTGCCTGCGCTGAAGGGCGTACCGTGCTGCGTGGCGCCGAAGAGCTGCGGGTGAAGGAGTCCGATCGCATCCAGGTGATGGCCGATGGCCTCACCACCTTGGGCATCAAATGCGAGCCGACCCCGGACGGCATCATCATCGACGGCGGCCAGTTGGGCGGCGGCGAAGTGCATGGGCATGGTGACCACCGCATCGCCATGGCCTTCAGCGTGGCTTCGCTGCGCGCCAGTGCGCCAATTCGCATTCACGACTGCGCCAACGTCGCCACCTCGTTCCCCAACTTCCTGGCGCTGTGCGCCGAAGTGGGGATTCGCGTGGCAGAAGAGGGCAAGTCGTGAATTCAATGGCACCGGTTATCACCATCGACGGGCCAAGCGGCTCGGGCAAGGGCACGGTCGCAGGGCTGATTGCCCGCGAGCTGGGCTGGAAGCTGCTGGACTCCGGCGCGCTGTATCGCTTGCTGGCATTCAATGCCAGCAACCATGGCGTCGACCTGACCAACGAAGAGCTGCTGACCAAACTTGCCGCCCATCTGGATGTGCAGTTCATTGCTGCCGAGCCCGGTAAGCTGCAACAGATCATCCTTGAGGGTGAGGACGTCAGCAACGTCATCCGTACCGAAACCGTCGGTGCTGGTGCATCGATGGTGGCCTCGTTGCCGGCAGTGCGTGATGCGCTGCTGGTGCGTCAGCGTGAGTTCCGCGAAGTGCCGGGGCTGATTGCTGACGGTCGCGACATGGGTACCGTGGTGTTCCCGGATGCGCCATTGAAGGTCTTCCTCACCGCCAGCGCGGAGGAGCGCGCACGTCGCCGCTACCTGCAGTTGAAGGGCAAGGGTGAAGATGTTAGTCTGTCGAGTCTGCTGGATGAGATTCGTGCGCGTGATGAACGTGACACCCAACGTGCAGTGGCCCCGCTGAAGCCAGCGGCCGATGCCATTCAGTTGGACTCTACCGAGTTGTCCATCGAGCAGGTGTTGCAACGTATCAGAAGCGAGATCGCCCAGCGCGACCTTATCTGATAGCCAGGAAAGCAGGCAGGGGCACCAGTCAACGTCCTGCCGGCTTTCCTTTACTTAAAACGAACCCACATTGTCTGGAATGTGGTTATGGGCGTCTGTTTCGCCCGAATCTACAGGAATTAAAATGAGCGAAAGCTTTGCAGAACTCTTTGAAGAAAGCCTGAAAACCCTCAATCTTCAGCCGGGTGCGATCATCACCGGTATCGTTGTCGACATCGACGGCGACTGGGTTACCGTACACGCTGGCCTGAAGTCCGAGGGCGTCATCCCGCTCGAGCAGTTCTACAACGAAGCTGGCGAGCTGACCATCAAGGTCGGTGACGAAGTTCACGTTGCGCTGGACGCGGTCGAAGACGGCTTTGGCGAAACCAAGCTGTCCCGTGAAAAAGCCAAGCGCGCCGAGTGCTGGATTGTTCTGGAAGCAGCTTTCGCCGCCGAAGAAGTGGTCAAGGGCGTTATCAACGGTAAGGTTAAGGGCGGCTTCACTGTCGACGTTAACGGCATCCGTGCGTTCCTGCCGGGCTCCCTGGTTGATGTCCGCCCAGTGCGCGACACCACCCACCTGGAAGGCAAAGAGCTGGAATTCAAGGTCATCAAGCTGGACCAGAAGCGCAACAACGTTGTCGTTTCCCGTCGCAGCGTGCTGGAAGCCGAGAACAGCGCCGAGCGCGAAGCCCTGCTGGAAACCCTGCAGGAAGGCCAGCAAGTCAAAGGTATCGTCAAGAACCTCACCGACTACGGCGCATTCGTGGACCTGGGCGGTATCGACGGCCTGCTGCACATCACCGACATGGCTTGGAAGCGCATCAAGCACCCATCGGAAATCGTTAACGTTGGCGACGAAGTCGACGTACGCGTTCTGAAGTTCGACCGTGAGCGCAACCGCGTTTCGCTGGGTCTGAAGCAGATGGGCGAAGATCCGTGGGTAGCTATCACTGCCCGTTACCCAGAAGGTACTCGCGTACAGGCTCGCGTTACCAACCTGACCGACTACGGCTGCTTCGCTGAGCTGGAAGAAGGCGTTGAAGGTCTGGTACACGTTTCCGAAATGGACTGGACCAACAAGAACATCCACCCGTCGAAAGTCGTTCAGGTTGGCGACGAAGTGGAAGTCATGGTTCTGGACATCGACGAAGAGCGTCGTCGTATCTCCCTGGGCATCAAGCAGTGCAAGTCCAACCCATGGGAAGACTTCTCCGGCCAGTTCAACAAGGGTGACAAGATCACCGGTACCATCAAGTCGATCACCGACTTCGGTATCTTCATTGGTCTGGACGGCGGCATCGACGGCCTGGTTCACCTGTCCGACATCTCCTGGAACGAAACCGGCGAAGAAGCCGTGCGTCGTTTCAAGAAGGGCGACGAGCTGGAAACTGTCATCCTGTCGGTTGACCCAGAGCGCGAGCGCATCTCCCTGGGCATCAAGCAGCTGGAAGACGATCCGTTCTCCAACTTCGTTGCTGTCAATGACAAGGGCGCTATCGTCAAGGGCATCGTGAAAGAAGTTGACGCCAAAGGCGCCATCGTCACCCTGGCCGACGACATCGAAGCCACTCTGAAAGCTTCCGAAATCAGCCGTGACCGCGTTGAAGACGCGCGTAACGTTCTGAAGGAAGGCGAAGAGATCGAAGCCAAGATCATCAGCGTTGACCGCAAGTCCCGCGTTATCAGCCTGTCGATCAAATCGAAAGACGACGCTGAAGAGCGCGAAGCTATCCAGAGCCTGAAAAACGCTCCGGAAGCTGCTGCCGACACCACCATGGCTGCGCTGCTGCGCGAAGCAATGGCCAAGCAGAACTGAGTTCTGTTTGATCGGTAAAAAGGGCGACCCTCGGGTCGCCCTTTTTTATGCTCCGCAACCAGGCGGCGCGGTGGATGGCACCGGCTTCGCCGGTGTTCGCGGGTAAACCCGCTCCTACACCGATGGCGCTGGATCACACTCGCCTCAGGCTGACACGCCCCGTTGTAGGAGCGGGCTTGCCCGCGAATCAGGCAGCGCTGGCCTGCCTGAGTGGTAGACCATTCTTGAATTACTTCAATCTTGAATTTTTTTATTAAGTCAAGATCCACCCTGTTCAAATCCTTCCCAGCGTGCTACAAACTGGTTAAGCAATGATCTAGCTGCTTGATAACGAAGGGAAAAATATGACGAAGTCGGAGCTGATCGAACGTATTGTCACCCATCAGGGGCTGCTCTCGTCCAAGGATGTGGAGCTGGCCATCAAGACCATGCTTGAGCAGATGTCGCAATGCCTGGCTACCGGCGATCGCATCGAGATCCGCGGTTTTGGCAGCTTCTCGCTGCACTATCGCGCCCCCCGCGTGGGCCGTAACCCGAAGACCGGCCAGTCGGTCAGCCTCGAAGGCAAGTTCGTGCCGCACTTCAAACCCGGCAAAGAGCTGCGTGATCGGGTCAATGAAGAAGACGAGGCTGAAGCCTGATCTACCAAGGAGAGAATTCTGATGCGTAACCTCAAGCGCGCCCTGGCGGCAGTGTTCGTGCTGCTGTTGGCGGCTGTGGTGCTGTTCTTCGTGCTGGAGAACCAGCAAGCCGTGTCATTGGTCCTGTTCGGTTGGGCTACGCCAGCCATGCCGGTTGCTGTTCTGGTATTGGCTGCCTTGGTCATTGGCCTGGCGGTCGGGCCATTGCTGGGGGCTTACGGCGTGCAGCGTAGCAAGCGCAAGATCAGGGCTTCTGCCCGTCAGGCGGCACTGAACGGCAACTAAGGAAATTTCCTACACCTATTAAAGAAAGGTTCGCCTATGCATGCGTCGGCTGTCATGGAGTAATAGCCCACTTCATTTTCGGTCCAGGCGAGTGTGCGCAGCATGGAATATCCCAGCCTTTCCCATCACGGTGGTACCCGGGGTGTCACCGGGTCCTGTCACCAGCTGCACCTCGGCCCATCCACCAGTTTGCTGGTCGACTGCGGGCTGGAACAGGGAAGTGATGCGCCGCCCGGTGCAGAATCCGCCCCCCTCGCTTTTGATATCCAGGGTATTCAGGCCCTGGTCATCACCCATGTCCATCTCGACCATGTTGGGCGCATCCCTGCGCTGCTGGCAGCGGGTTACCGTGGCCCTATCCTGTGCAGCGAGCCCTCGGCCCGGCTGCTGCCGCTGGTACTGGAAGACGCCTACAAGCTGAGCATCAGCAGCGAGCCTGCGCAGGTGGCGCGCTATCTCGACTTCATCCGTGACCTTATCGTGCCGCTGCCCTTCGAGCATTGGCACACGGTGGTCGAGCGCCCTGGTCTTGCCTGCCGTATTCGTCTACAGCGCGCAGGGCATCTTCTGGGTTCCGCTTATGTCGAGTGCGATATCCAGCATGAGCAAACCAACACCCGTTATGTGTTTTCTGGTGACCTGGGCGCTTGTGGCAACCCGCTGCTGCGCCCGGTGCAGCCTCCGGAGCGCGCCGATGTGCTGGTGCTGGAAAGCACCTACGGTGACCGCCTGCATCCGCAGGCAGACGACCGCCGTCAGCGGCTGGAAGACGCCATCGACCGTGCCCTCGCCGACAAGGGCACCCTCCTGATTCCCGCATTCAGTCTTGGTCGCACGCAGGAGCTGTTGTACGAGCTGGAAGACATTCTGCACCGCAAAGCCTTGCTGAACACTACCGGTCCGGCCCCGGACGGGGAGCCGATCGACTGGTCACAGTTGCCCATCATCCTCGATTCGCCCTTGGCTCAGCGCATCACCAGCGTGTACCGGGAGCTGCACGAATACTGGAATGCAGAAGCCAGGGCGCGTGTTGCTGCAGGGCGCGATCCACTCGGCTTCAGCCAACTGATCAGTGTGGACACCCATGCCCGCCACCAGCAGGTGGTCAATTACCTCAAGAGCACCGGGCGACCGGCGATCGTGATTGCCGGCAATGGCATGTGTTCGGGTGGGCGCATCGTCAATTACCTCAAGGCCATGCTGGGTGATCCGCGGCATGAGGTGATGTTTGTGGGGTACCAGGCTAAGGGGACGCCGGGGGCGGTGATACAGGCCAGCGAAGGGGCGCAAGGGTTTGTGCAGATTGACCTGGATGGAGATATGCATGATGTGCGGGCGAAAGTCATATCGATGCACGGCTACTCCGGGCATGCGGACCAAGGGGGCTTGGTACGGTTTGCCATGGGAGGCAGAACGCCGGCGGGGAGGGTATTGCTTGTGCACGGAGACAGCAGTGCCAAGGAAGGATTGGCCAAGTCTCTGAGGCGGCGGATTGGCCAAATGGGGTGTCGTGCGGAGGTCATTATCGCCTGATGCTCGCTCTTGGTCTGGCGAGAGCGGAGGAGAGCATGAGGTGCGTTTCGCTGTAAGCTGTATGGAGTGTCTGAAGGGTTGGCCATCGTAGTGTGCGCTAAGTGAATATTCCGGCAAGAGAGTGAGTCGCAAGAGTGAGAGTGTTGGTGACGGGGGCTTCCGGCTTTGTCGGCAGAGCTTTGATCGAGCAACTTCGGCTCGATGATGGTTTACAGCTACGGTTGGCCCAGCGGCGAGCCATCGAAGTGCCGTTCGCCGAGTGCATTCAAGTTGGCGATGTAAATGGTGCAACCGATTGGCAAACGGTACTGACGGGTGTGGATGTAGTTGTGCATCTGGCTGCTCGTGCGCACATACTGCATCACCGCGACGCCGATCCACTGGCGATGTTCAGGGAGGTCAACACCCAAGGCACATTGAACCTGGCGCGTCAGGCGGCTTTCGCCGGGGTCAGGCGATTTGTCTTCATCAGCAGTATTGGTGTGAATGGCGCGCAAACGAAGGGTCAGGCTTTTAACGAGCGAAGTGCGGTATCGCCTCATTCACCCTATGCGCAATCCAAATACGAAGCGGAATGTGGATTGCTCAACATGGCAGAGTCGGGCGTTATGGAGGTCGTCATCATCCGGCCGCCGATGATTTTCGCAGCGCACGCGCCGGGTAATTTTGCACGGCTACTGAAGCTGACATCCCTTCCTGTGCCTTTGCCGTTCGGCGGGATGGATAATCTGAGAAGTCTGGTTTCGCTGCAGAACCTGATTGGTTTTATCGAACTTTGTGTCAAAAGTCCGCACGCGGCGAACGAGGTCTTCCTGATTTGTGACGGTGATGATGTTTCGACGGAGGAAATGGTTCGCCGGCTGGCTAAGGGTATGGGTTGTCGCCGTTGGTTGCTGCCATTTCCCAAAACCATCCTTCACTGGATGGCAATATTGACCGGCAGGGAAAGCATGTATATCCAGCTTTTTGGCTCGCTTCAAATTGATGCAGGCAAAGCGCGTGAATTATTGCAATGGGAACCGCGCGTGAGCACGCATCAGGGGCTCGAGGAGGCAGGTAGAAGGTACAAGGCTGGATGAATCGGCCCTTCCTGAATATGATGACTGCCAGTTGCGCAATGCAGTTGTCATGCTCGTGTGCCAAGACCTCGCCATGCGACTGACATGTTCGCTGCAGCTCACTGTAGAGATGACTCTGGGCCTGGAGGGCTGGGTGTCAGCCACCAGCTTATTAGAAGCGCCCGAAACCGCCTGCACCTATTATCTGGAAACTCATCGCCAATGAGCCTTCTCTGGCTGCTTCCTATTGCTTTTGTCCTATCGTTCGGCCTGACGGCTGCCCTGCGCCAATACGCCTTGTCGCAGAGCCTGCTGGATATCCCCAATGCACGTAGCTCGCACAGCATGCCGACGCCGCGCGGAGGTGGCGTTGCAATAGTTCTGACTTTTCTGCTCGCATTGGTGTTTTTAGGCGTATCCGGCAATGTTCCCGTCAGGATCTGTATGGCGCTGGGTGGATCTGGTGCAATGGTAGCCGTCATCGGCTTCATGGACGATCATGGTCACGTGGCGGCCCGTTGGCGTCTGCTGGCGCACTTCATGGCCGCTGCGTGGTCTCTGTACTGGTTGGGAGGTATGCCCCAGCTTTCGGCATTCGGCATGTCTGTCGAGCCGCGGGTAGTCGGTAGTATCTTTGGGTTGTTGTACCTCGTCTGGACGCTCAACCTCTACAACTTCATGGATGGGATCGATGGCATCGCCAGTGTGCAGGCAATCACTGTCTGCCTTGGGGCTTGCCTGATTTATGGCCTGACCGGCCACCTGGCAGCTATCTGGGGGCCACTGCTGCTTGCGGTCTCCGTCACAGGTTTCCTGTGTTGGAATTTCCCACCCGCGCGAATTTTCATGGGCGATGCAGGTAGTGGGTTTCTGGGGGTTGTGTTGGCCGGGCTTTCGCTCCATGCGGCCTCGCTAGATAGCGAACTCTTTTGGTGCTGGCTGATTCTCATGGGCGTATTCGTGGTCGATGCCACGTTCACCCTTCTACGCCGACTATTGCGCGGGGACAAGGTGTATGAGGCGCATCGGAGCCATGCTTACCAATACGCTGCGCGTCATTTCGGCAGGCATTTACCAGTCACCGTGGCCGTTGTGCTGATAAACCTGTGCTGGTTATTGCCAATCGCTGTCGCGTGCACCATCTTTGGTCTTGGCGGGACAGGGCTGCTAATCGCCTACGCGCCACTGGTGGTGCTGGCACTCAGGTTTCATGCGGGAGAGCGAGAGACGGATGTTGGTGAGGGATAGGCGGCGTTGCGCTTGTAAAGGTGCTTCAATGAGTACTATGGGCGAGTGTTCGTCAATAAAGCGCCATATGCAGGGAGAAGTCGATGAGCGGCGATAACCTGTTGGACAGGCTGCGAGTTTTCTTGGTCGCGTTGCCGAGGCGCCAGAAGAGGTTGATTCAGGTCGTAACTGATGTTTTGCTCATCTGGCTTGCCCTCTGGCTTGCATTTCTCGTGCGCTTGGGCATCGATGATCTTTCCGGTCCGCTCAAAGAGCACGCATGGTTGTTCGCCTTCGCTCCAATCGTGGCCATTCCGCTTTTCACACGGTTTGGAATGTACCGTGCGGTCATGCGTTATTTTGGCAATGACGCACTGATCGCCATCATCAAGGCGGTCAGTCTCTCGTCGTTGATACTTTCCGTGGTCGTTTTCTGGTACAGCAATCATCAGGCGATCGTGCCGCGGTCGATCGTCTTCAATTACTGGTGGTTGAGCCTGGTCATCATCGGTGGTTTGCGGTTGCTGATGCGCCACTATTTTATGGGGGACTGGTTTGCCGGCGCTCACGTGATGCCTTTTGCGGGCCGAGATGACGGCTTGACCAAGGTCGCCATCTACGGAGCTGGAACAGCGGGCAACCAATTACTGGCCGCCTTGCGCATGGGCCGTCTGATGCGCCCGGTGGCTTTCCTCGACGATGATGGCGACTTGTCCGGGCGGGTCATTTCCGGTTTGCAGGTCTACAAGCCCAAGCACCTTCAGCAACTGATCAATGAAACGGGCGCTCAGGAAATCCTACTGGCGCTGCCTTCGGCTACGCGGGCCCGCCGAAAAGAAATTCTTGGCTTCCTCGAGCCGTTCCCTTTGCATGTGCGCAGTGTTCCTGCTTTTGCCGATCTTGCTAGCGGCAGGGTGAAGGTAGGGGATATTCAAGACGTCGACATCGCCGATTTGCTCGGGCGCGATGCAGTGCCTGCGCAAAAAGAGTTGCTGGTGCGTTGCATTGAGAAACAGACCGTTCTGGTAACGGGGGCAGGCGGCTCGATCGGCTCCGAGCTGTGCAGGCAGATCATTGGCCTGGGCCCCAAGACGCTGCTGCTGTTCGATCATAGCGAGTACAACCTCTACACTATCCTCTCTGAACTTGAGCAGCGCATCAGCCGCGAGTCATTGTCCATACGTTTGTTGCCAATCCTCGGTTCTGTTCGTAATCAGGCACACCTGCTGGATGTCATGAAAGCCTGGCGTGTGGACACCGTCTATCACGCGGCGGCCTACAAGCATGTGCCAATGGTCGAGCACAATATGGCAGAGGGTGTGCTGAACAATGTCATCGGTACCCTCCACACTGCACAGGCGGCACTGCAGGCAGGCGTCGCCAATTTCGTGCTTATCTCCACGGACAAAGCGGTACGCCCCACCAATGTGATGGGCAGCAGCAAAAGGCTTGCAGAAATGATTCTGCAAGCTTTGAGTCGTGAAATGGCGCCGGTCATGTTCGCTGACAGTGGCAAGGTATCCAGGGTCAACAAAACGCGCTTTACCATGGTTCGTTTTGGAAATGTGCTGGGTTCGTCGGGCTCGGTTGTGCCGCTATTTCATAAGCAGATCAAATCAGGGGGGCCTCTCACGGTCACGCACCCCAAGATCACCCGCTATTTCATGACCATTCCCGAGGCTGCGCAACTGGTGATCCAGGCCGGGTCGATGGGAACGGGCGGGGATGTGTTCGTGCTCGATATGGGTGAACCGGTGCGCATCGTTGAACTCGCCGAAAAGATGATCCACCTGTCTGGCCTGAGTGTGCGTTCAGAGCGCAATCAACAGGGCGATATTGCCATCGAGTTCACGGGATTGCGGCCGGGTGAAAAACTGTATGAAGAATTGCTGATTGGTGATCAGGTAGTGAGCACGGACCATCCGATGATCATGGCTGCGCATGAGGATCACCTGTCCTGGGATGTGCTCAAAGATAAGCTTTCCGCGCTGCTCGCAGCGATTTCCACGGATGATTATGTTCGTGTCCGGCAGTTGCTGCGTGAAACGGTCAGCGGTTATTCGCCTGACGGTGAGATTGTTGATTGGATTCACACCCAACGCAGGGTCGATTCTTGAAAAAACGTCCGGCGCAGTCATTGCCCGCTGGTCAGAAGTTTCGAGCGCTCAAGGGCTTACGTTGGTGTCGGTGTGATTATGTTATCAAGGGTAGCGGTTTTGTATGTAGAATCCTTTGTCGTTTTCGCTTAGGTAAGTTTGCCTCTATTGAATCGTGGGAACGCAAAAGTGGCATCGCTTGTGGTCATTTTGTGCCGTTGCTTCCATGGATAGGGTGAATACTTTTCGATTTTTGTCAGGCCCCAAGGTAGAAAATTCTCGTGAAGATTTTAGTAACAGGTGGTGCAGGCTTTATTGGCTCAGCCGTCATTCGGCACATCATTTCCAATACGGCTGACTCTGTAGTCAACGTCGACAAGCTCACCTATGCGGGGAACCTCGAGTCTCTGCAATCCGTCGCTCAGAATCCACGGTATGCCTTTGAGCACGTTGACATCTGCAGTCGTGAGGAGATGGATCGGGTGTTCCGCGAACATCAGCCTGATGCGGTGATGCACCTGGCTGCCGAGTCCCATGTCGACCGCTCTATCACCGGGCCGTCGGCGTTCATCGAAACCAATATCATTGGTACCTACGTCCTGCTCGAAGCCGCGCGTGGCTACTGGTCCGGGCTCGACGAAGCACGTAAGTCGGCATTCCGTTTCCACCATATTTCCACTGACGAAGTCTATGGTGACCTGGAAGGGCCGGAAGATCTCTTCACCGAAACGACCCCCTACCAGCCAAGCTCCCCGTACTCGGCGAGCAAGGCCAGTTCCGACCACCTGGTACGCGCCTGGGCCCGCACTTATGGGCTGCCGACCCTGGTGACCAACTGCTCGAACAACTACGGGCCGTTCCACTTCCCTGAAAAACTGATCCCGCTGGTGATTCTCAACGCACTGGAGGGCAAGCCGCTGCCTATTTATGGCAAAGGGGATCAAATCCGCGACTGGCTGTTTGTCGAAGATCATGCGCGTGCGCTGTATAAGGTCGTGACCGAGGGTGAAGTCGGCGAAACGTACAATATCGGTGGCCACAACGAGAAGCAGAACATTGAAGTTGTGCGAACTGTTTGCGAGTTGCTTGATGAACTGCGCCCTGACTCCGCGTTCGCTCCGCATTTCAACCTGGTGACCTACGTTACCGACCGACCTGGCCATGACGTACGTTATGCGATCGACGCCAGCAAGATTCAGCGCGAACTGGGTTGGGTGCCGGAGGAGACCTTCGAGTCCGGTATTCGCAAGACTGTTGAGTGGTACCTCAGCAATGCGGAGTGGGTAGCGCACGTCAAGAGTGGCAGCTACCAGCAGTGGATCGACACGAATTACACCGCGCGTGCTGAAAAGCCATGAAGGTTCTGTTGCTGGGTAAAGACGGACAGGTTGGCTGGGAGTTGCAACGTGCCCTGGTAGTCATGGGTGAGATCGTCGCCTTGGGCCGGAATCCGGTGTCCACCTCATATGGCACGCTCAGCGGTGATTTGTCGGACCTGGACGGGTTGCGCCAGACCATCCGTGCTGTTGCGCCTGATCTTATCGTAAATGCCGCAGCGTACACTGCTGTCGACAAGGCGGAGACTGAGCAGGAACTCGCCCGTAAGGTCAATGCCTTGGCTAGCGGGGTGATTGCTGAAGAGGCAAAGCGTCTGGATGCATTGTTCGTGCATTACTCCACGGACTATGTGTTCGATGGTGCGGGTACAAGCCCCTGGAAAGAAAGTGATAGCGTATCGCCGGTAAACTATTACGGCGCCACCAAGCTTGAGGGTGAGCAACTGATTGTGGCGTCTGGGTGCAAACACCTGATCTTCCGCACCAGTTGGGTCTACGCAGCGAGAGGCAACAACTTCGCCAAGACCATGCTACGTCTGGCCAAAGAGCGGCAGATCCTGAATATCATCGCGGACCAGATTGGTGTGCCGACCAGTGCCGAGCTATTGGCCGATGTTGCGGTGCATGCAGTGCAGAAGACACTGAACAATCCCAGCCTGTGCGGGATTTACCACCTGGCTCCCGCGGGTGAGACGTCTTGGCACGCATACGCGACCTATGTCATTGCGTCTGCGCGAGCACACGGCGAGCCGTTAGCAGTGGAAACGATCAATCCAATTGCTACCACGGAATATCCGACGCCTGCAAATCGTCCGTTGAACTCACGTCTGGATACAACAAAGCTACGCGATGCTTTCGCTTTGCAATTGCCGGACTGGAAAGTCGGTGTAACTCGAATGCTCATGGAAATCTTGAATAAATGAACGCAATCAATCGTAAAGGAATCATCCTGGCAGGCGGTTCGGGAACGCGTTTGCACCCGTTGACCTTGGGTGTTTCCAAGCAAATGCTGCCAATCTACGACAAGCCGATGATCTTCTATCCGCTGTCGGTACTCATGCTGGCGGGTATGCGTGAGATCCTGATCATTTCGACGCCTGACGATCTGCCGGCGTTTCGCAAGTTGCTCGGGGATGGCAGCCAATATGGCATTCAGTTGAGCTACGCGGAGCAACCCAGTCCGGATGGCTTGGCTCAAGCATTCATTATTGGCGAAGAATTTATCGGCAATGACCCTTGCTGCTTGATCCTCGGTGACAATATTTTCTATGGTCAGCATTTTTCGGATAATTTGCGCGCCGCTGCCGAGCAAAAAGACGGTGCTACGGTATTTGGCTATCACGTGAACGATCCCGAGCGCTTTGGTGTCGTTGAATTCGACAAAAATGGCCGCGCCCTTAGCATTGAGGAAAAGCCCGCAGCACCGAAGTCCAACTATGCTGTGACCGGTTTGTATTTCTACGATAACGACGTGGTCGAGATCGCCAAAAGCATCAAGCCTTCCGCGCGCGGTGAGCTCGAAATCACCGATGTCAACCGTGCCTATTTGGACAGGAAGTCGCTTACGGTGCAGATGCTGGGTCGCGGTTTTGCTTGGCTGGACACAGGCACCCATGAGTCGCTGCTAGAGGCTAGCCATTTTGTTCATACAATCGAGCAGCGCCAAGGCTGGAAAGTAGCGTGCCTTGAGGAAATTGGCTATGCCAACGGCTGGATTTCGAAAGAACAAGTCGCCGCTCAAGCGGAGAGGCTGAAAAAGACGGGTTATGGCCAGTACCTGCAAAAGTTGCTGGAAGTGGGGGCTCACTGAGTCTCTTGTCCTCACATTAGCAAGGTAGCTAGCAGCATGTCCGACAATCACCCACGGGTTGCAGTGCTGCTGGCAGCATACAACGGCATGGCCTGGATAGAACAGCAAGTTGCCTCTATCCTGGCGCAAACCGGTGTCGTTGTAACTATCTACATTAGTATTGACCCCTCATCTGACGGGACAGAAGCCTGGTGCAATGAATATGCGATCAGTCATCCTACAATACACGTTCTGCCGCCATCGGGTAGGTTTGGGGGGGCTGCACCTAATTTCTTTCGGTTGATTCGGGATGTTGACCTCTCGGCGTACGATTACGTTTCGTTCTCCGATCAAGACGATATCTGGTGTCCAAACAAGCTCGAGAGGGCAACGATGACGCTACGTGTCGGTGGCTTTGACGGTTATTCAAGTAACGTTTTCGCTTTCTGGCCAGATGGCCGCCGCATGCTCGTGGACAAGGCACAACCGCAGGTGCAATGGGATCACTTCTTTGAGGCCGCAGGGCCTGGATGCACTTATGTAGTTACGCAGAGGTTGGCGGTGGCATTCAAGCGTCTGATCGAAGAACGCTGGCTACAGGTGCAGGAAGTTGCGCTACACGATTGGCTATGCTATGCGTTTGCACGCAATGCTGGGTTCCAATGGTTCATCGACCCCGTTGCCTGGATGGATTATCGGCAGCATTCGTGTAATCAGGTCGGCGTTAACGCGGGCCTGGGTTCCGCTGTCAAGCGGGTCAGCAAAGTCTTCCATGGTTGGTGGTTTTCTCAGGTAAGACTTATCTGTGAGCTAACTGCCAAAAATGCAGATGGCGGTCAGGTGAAAAGACCGGAGCTTTACGGAAGGCTGGCAATGATAAGATTGATGATTCAGTCAAGAAAATGTCGTAGGCGACCGCGCGATCAATTAGTATTTGCCGCATTGTGCATTCTGTTAGTGTTTCGCCAACGCTGAGCGTTGGTGTTGCGATCCCTATCATTCCATAGTACCTGCCACAGTTTTTCCAAGCGCCCGCCTATCTGCTGGCTTTTATATGCCTGCGCTGATAGTAGAAGATCGGTACGTCAGCCTTCTTGGCACTGACCGGTAATAAATTATAAGCGAGCTATAAACCCCACCTGTTTCATAAAGGGGGAGAGGTCAGGTATTCGAGTCGGTGGCCTGCCCCGCTTGAGTCCTTTACCCTAACAGTGGGTCGCCTAGCTGTCGACCTCGCTCCAATCCCGCTACCGTCAACTAGATCGATTGTATTCGATCCATGAAATTACCTACCGCCAGATGGGATTCATGGATCGAAATGATACAGTGCTAAAAAACTTCACACTGTGACTCTAATCTGAAATGCAAGTCATGAAAGTCTGTATGGGTGCGGTGCCTGATGATCAGGCACTGCGTGAGACAGCTATGGATGATGTGAAATCCTGTACCACGACCAGCCATCAGCACTGAGAAGCTTCACAAGGGTAGGGTTAGTGGCAAGCTCGGTATCCTCCGAGGAAGGCGAGGCCAAGACGGTGGCTCCCGTGAGCGCGAAGTCGAATACACCACTTGTGACGTTCACTCTCACAACATCCGGTTGTGGGGTTGTGATCACAAAAGGCGTGCTGTTATTGTTCTTCGTAGAGGTGAAAAACAAGTGCTGGTAACGATTGTAGATATCCAAGTATTTGTGCTCTGGGTCGAGTGACTTCCAGATTTTTATTTGAGGATAATAATAGATGCCATTCGTTGTGTGAGTGCCACTGGCAACTAGGAACATAGATGGAAGCATGTTGTTCAAGGTTACGATCTTGTCGGAGCTGCTGATCACTGATCCGGAGGCCGTCGTTAGCTTGTTCGAAACGTTTTGGGGGGCAATGCTGAGAGGATTCATGGTGGCTGTGGTTGCAATGCCGAGCCCCAAACTTATCGCCAAGAACTGTTTTTTGTTTCCTGTCACCAGGAAGTATCCGATTGCTGCGGTGGTGATCAGTACGCCCAGCATTACACTATTCGACAAGCCGGCAAGAATGCTGTCATCAAGGTCGTGAGTGTTTTTATAAACGATATAGATCCATGCGATTGATGTGAGTGCTGCGATCGACCTTTCAAACATAGTTGACTCTTCACGCTGCGTTCGCGAAATCAGCATGCAAGAAAGGATCAGTGTACTCAGGCCGAGGCTGAGATCTGCTCGGTTGGAGGGTACCCGCCCCCACATTGAGTACTTTGCAAATGCTTCGGGTACCCCTACGGTCATGAAAATCAGAGAAAATGATATAAAGATAGCCAGTGATATCTCAATGGCGCCAAGCGCTCTTCTTCGTGCGGCCAGTAGGAACGCGGCAATTAGAGGCAGTAGTACATAATAGAATGAGGCAATTTCGCTTTGATTGCTCAGCGGGCTTGAGAGGCGGTGCAGTGTCTCAATGTTGGTGAAGCCGCGTAGGATGAATGGTAGTGATAAGTTTCCGCCCAGTACAGTCGTGCGTTGCCCTGGATATACAGTATTCTCCATTGCTTCAATTGCTGGCTTGGCATCTTTCCACCAGAGCCCAACTAGTATCCCACTTACCATGAGGGAGAGGGATATGAAGCCTAAGGTGGAGATATTCAGTTTTTTGTATAACTTATCTCTGATAGCTATGCCAATCGTCAGTGCTACAAAAACGTATCCTAGCGAGACTTGCCATGGAGGGTACAGGACGAAAACGAATCCGGCGAATGCGATGCCGAGTAATAGACTATAAATCGCTTTGCACGATGCATTCTTTGCATTGATTAGTTTTATGCATGCCAAAAAAACAATGCATGGGAAAAGTGTCGCGTAAGCGGGCCAGAATGACCAGCCGACTACATAAGGGGATACGTTGAAAATGAGTGCGCCGAGAAAATTGCTACGCCACTGTCCTGGAATCAAAATGCATAAAACTGCCCACAGCGCGAGCAGGCAACTGAAGAAAGGGAAGCACCAGTCCCACGCGAGGGCGCGCTTCAGATCGAATAGGAAGAAACCCCAGGTTGCAGGCTTTGCAATCTGCGAAATGTGCGCAACAGGCACACCGGTCATTCCGATGATGAGCATGTTTTGGCCATCTTCACCATGATTGGTGTTGATGATCGGATTAGCGGGTTTATGATTGTATTGGGCTATTGCGAGCGGGGTGAGAACCAACCATTCATCACTACGTATCGGCTGCTCATTTCCCCAGATTTTAATGAGGTCGCTACTGATAAAGGGAGTTTGCCGGATTCCCAAGTTTACAGATGAGCCCGTTAGTCCAAGTGTCACGCAAGTGGTAAAAACTAGAGTGATAACGCCTGCAAACAGGTGAGGTGCATACGTTCTTGACTTGAGCAGTCTGTTAGAAATATTTTCAGCGAAGAAAAATGCGAACAGTGCTAGTGCAAGGCTAATGATAATTATGGTTTTGGTGGCGCGAATAAGTGTTTTTTGCTTTTTTTCATCGTTGCTGGCTGTTGCTGTTCCTGGAGACTCGCTTGTGCCAAGGCTTAAAGCTGGTCCAGTGTCTGGAATTGCTTGTACTTCTATCTTGTGGCTGCTGGAGGAGGTGTCATCATTGAGTTGTAGTGATAGACGCCATCCGGATTGAAGCCAATCCGGTCTTTTTGTGGAGCTTACTACATCAGGCCTTTCAACGCGTTCAAATGGGCCCTTGTATATCTGCTTGCCATCAATAGATACACTTAATGCTACTATCCGTTGAGTGGGAGTTGCGCCGCCAGCCCAACCTTGGAGAATGAGCTTTCCTCTGTCTATCTGAACTGAATCCACATAGCCATCACCATTGCTAGGCGTACCCCATGCGGCAGTACTCGAGATACTTGCGACCGCTGTGAACATGACCGCTATCAGGAATGACCAGAATGCTCTGGGTGCAACCTTAACGATGGAGTAATTCTTCATGGAGTACGCTCAGGCTCTAACCGTGATGATAATTCCAGCGATAATCACTGCAACACCGATGAAATATTGGGTTTGAAATTTTTCACCGAAGATCAAGTGGCTACCTATAGGGACCAACACGAAGGCCAGGGCCATAAGAGGATAAACTTTTCCGAGTTCAATCTTCTGTAGCACCCATACCCAGGCAATCGTTGTGATTCCATAGAGTGCGAATGCTGCAAAGAGTGTTGCCAGAAAATTGACGTCGAAAACACTTCCCGCTCGATGCAAGGCCGATGCACTAACCTTGAAGAGGATCTGTCCTGCAGCGATACCCAAAACGCAAATTAAGGCAATGATATAAGTCATTTACTGAGCTGCCTTGTTTGTTCTTTTCATCGGATGTAATGGGCGTTTTGGAACAGATTGAATGTCATGCCCGAGAAACGCCAGAATCAATTGTGTGCCAAGGATTACAGGCAGCGCGGAGACCATGACAGTGCCAGCAGGTGTGGTAATCCCGGACTGAAGAGAGTCGATCCAATGTGATGCCCCAAACGTTGTGCCGACAGCCATTAATAAGAGACCTGCTGGCAATTCGATTGACGCCAGTGACATATCACGAAGGTAATAATTGTAAAAAACCCGCTTGCCGAAATTGCGCAAGTGTTTGGCTAAAAACTCGCCGATTATTTTTGAAATTTTCAGGTTGCTGACTTCGTCTGCATATTTTGCATCCATGGGGATATCTACTGCTACCGCCCTTATCGTA
This sequence comes from Pseudomonas sp. NBRC 111139, assembly GCF_001753955.1. Taxonomy (NCBI): domain Bacteria; kingdom Pseudomonadati; phylum Pseudomonadota; class Gammaproteobacteria; order Pseudomonadales; family Pseudomonadaceae; genus Pseudomonas; species Pseudomonas sp. NBRC 111139. Next base: position 41,246 of record NZ_BCBP01000025.1, on the reverse strand, counting down.
TTAAGTCGGAAAAGCATGTCGGTTTCAAAAAAATATCGACGACTTATTTTGTGAAAGGGGAGGTGGCGTGCAGCATCTCGGTGAATCGCTGTGTAGCCATTGGTAGGGTCGAAGAGATCCCAGTACCCTGACGAGAGTTTGGTCATGAATGAAAGGACTGCGTTGCCAAATAACCTCATTTTCGGCATTTGTCGAATTTCTTCGAGATCGAAGAAGCGATTGCCTTTCGTGTAGTCGGCTTCACCGTTGATGATGGGTTCAACGAATTTTGGCAACAAGTTCGGGTCCATCTGCCCATCGCCGTCGATTTTTACAATGATGTCCATTCCATCAGAAATGGCTGCTTGATATCCAGCCATCACTGCGCCGCCAACGCCTTGATTTTCAGCGTTTCGGACGACTATTACACGAGTGTCTTTGCAGTTTTCCTGAACGAAGTCGCCTGAGCCTTCCGGGCAGCAATCGTCTACTACATAAATTTTCTCGACTTCTTCCCCAATAGCATCTACGACGGAGAGAATATGTGCTTTGACTTTGTAGGATGGAATCACTACAGCAATTTTTATTTGACTTGTTTTTCTATCTGTCATTGCAAGACCAGTCAGATTGGTTTCGAATGCATTCATTTGTAGTTACTTCTCTATACGTTCCTAGGTGGGAATGCCAGTGAGAAGTCTTCATGCTCGAAACTCAGGTTGGGGTTGTATGCAGGGTCTGCCGCAATAACCTCCTTCCATTTCTCTTGCATATATCTAACTTCGCTTTTGAACCGCTCAATCTTTTCGGGCGTATCCTCCAGCCCGCGAGTCGCCGATTCGTGGTGATACAAGTCTGCATTTGGCGTCCAGATATTCTGGTATCCAGCGGCCATGACTTTCAGGCAAAAATCAACGTCATTGAAAGCAATCTTCAACTCGACTTCATTGAGCCCGCCGACTTCTTCGAAAATGGACTTGCGAACGATCAGGCATGCGGCGGTGACCGCAGACATCCCCTGTATCAGCGACGCACGTCCGAAATAGCCATGGTGCCCACGCGGCAGCATCTTGTGGGCGTGACCGGCCAATGTCAGCGGGCCCATGATGACGCCGCCGTGCTGCAAGCGGTTATCTGGGTACCACAGCCTGGCGCCGACAGCGCCTGCGCCAGGTTGCAACGCCAGCGACACCATTTCGCTCAACCAGTCAGGGCTGATCACTTCAATATCGTTATTGATCAGTCCGACCAGTTCACCGCGGGCTTCACGGACCGCACGATTGTTCAGGGCCGAATAGTTGAATGGCCCATCGTCACGGAGCACCCTGATATTCTGCTGCAGTTTGAGTGACTCGAAATACTGGAGGCTTTCTGGATCATCAGAGCCGTTATCCACCAGAATGATTTCGTAGTGCTGATAGCTGGTCTTGCTCGTTATGCTTTCAATGCACTGACGCACTAACCCAACAGCATTGCGAGTCGGGATGATTAGGGAAACCAGCGGCTGATCTGCCGGGAGGTCGTAGTGGACCCGGTACATACCGAAATCCAGAAGCTCGGCGTGGCCCTTGATACCTGTACGTTGCAGATGCTGGTCCAGTGCATTCTGACCGGCAATCTGTGCATATGGCTTTTCACCCAGCGACATAGCCGTGCTGCCAGGGTGAACGCGCCAGTGGTAGAGAACATGCGGAATATGAACGATCTGATCGGGCCTGACTTGTTCGACGCAGCGCAACGCCAGGTCGTAGTCTTGTGAGCCTTCCATGCCTTCTCGGAAGCCGCCAACCCGGTGTACCAGGTCCCGGCGGTATACGCCAAGGTGGCTGATCATGTTGTGTGAGCGGAAGAGATAGAGGTTCCAGTCAGTCTTGAAATAAGGGGCCGAGCGATTACCCTCGACGTCGATCTTGTCTTCGTCCGAGTAAATGACGGCAGCGTCGGGGTTTTCATGAACGGCTCGCGCGATCCAATAAAGGGCGTGGGCCGGCAGCAGGTCGTCATTGTCCATGAGTGCCACGTATCGGCCGCTTGCAAGCTCCAGTGCCGAGTTGCTGGCTTTGGAAATGTGGCCATTCTTTTCGCGTAGCACCACCTTGAACCGCTGATCCTGTTTGGTCAGCCCTTTCAAATAGGCAATGACTTCAGGGTCAGTGGACGCATCATCGGCAATGCAAAGCTCCCAGTTCTTGTAAAGCTGGGCAGTGACACTGTCGATAGCCTCGCGCAGTAGATCCATTGGCGGGTTGTAAACCGGCATGATGATCGAAATCAGAGGCTGGTCTTTCCACTGCCTGATTTCTTCGCTGATTCGCCAGCGATCATTATCGTCCAGGGTGTCATAAAGCTTCACCCAGCTCGCGTAGTCATGGCTATGGATAACCTCGCCACTTTCCGGGCTTACGAAGCTGGAACTGCCCGGGTTCGCGACCCAGCGAGCTCGAGCGATCAGCCCGGCTGTGCCATGCTGGCGCCATACGCTGATGGTCTTGCGAACAGTGCTTTTCAAGCCGCCACCACGTCGGATCACCGATGGCAGTAATTTGAGCCCTCTGTTGAGCCTGCGTGTCAGTGTGATGAGCTTTCGGGCCGGGGCGGTCGCCTTCCAGCTGGTCGACTTCTGCATGCCGATGATGTGCAGATTGAGGTGGTGGATATGGGTGTCTTTATCGACCTGCAGAACATGTAGACGCTCTTCGAGGTTACGAATGTGTTCGTCCTTCTGGGCAAGAGACTCTTGCCATCTGGCGATGGATGCCTGCAGCGCTGGAACGCCGAGCAGCTCCGGATCTTTCGCTTCGCCGGCGTTCAGCCCCATCATCTGCTGCTCGTGCAGCACCTGGGCCAGGGGCTCTTGTTGCTGGACCTTCTTCTGCAGCTGAGTCGACAGCTCATGAATTTTCCTGTCCTTCGCAAGCAGGGACTCGCTGAGTTCTGCAAGAACAGTGCTCTGGCTGACAGAGGCTTTGACATGCGCCAGGGCATGAGCGATTTCTTTGTTCGAGTCGACGATCAGATCAAGTTTACTTTGCAGGTCCGTGACAGGACTTACATGTCCAGATTGATTCAGCATGTTGACCTCCCGAGCCAACTGCGCGTCCGTGAATATAGTAAGGCTGATTTCCAGCTCGAGCTGCTCGCCGATTTGCAACGTTTCCATGTCCACGGGAAGCGTCACGCTGGGATCGTCAGTCAGAGCGAGGTAGAGCGAATCATCCGCGCGAGGGATCTTCCACGCGAACATTGCCGCTAGCGGCAGGCTGAGTTCGCCTGGCCATTCCCAGGCAATTCGGGCGCCAGAATATACCTTTATGCTTTCAATCGAGAAGCCCTGCCGCTGATCCACGGGATCGAAGCGGAAAACAGTAGAGGCTGCGAGTGGGCTGGGTAGAGCGAACTGGAGCCGTTGCGGGCCATCACTGACCTCGTGGCGCAGTGCTGACTGTTCAGAGAAGTTGCCATGCGCGTCACTGATATACAGCGTCGCGAATTTCGACGTTGATTGTGTGCTGCCCAGCTTGTGAATCAGGGCTTCGGGTGCCCAGTCCAAGAAACGGTCGGCTTTCTTTCCTGTGACTTTCTCTTGAAATGCCGCCTCGAGCGCAATGTAGCGCTCGCAATCTTCACGACTGATATCCAGCCCTGCGCTCGCCAGCAGGCCTATGGTGAACTCTTGGCGGCTGAAGGAGGCTGCGCTCGGGTAGAACGGGTTCGCTGCGGCCATGAGCAGCAGTAACGCGCGCATCATCAGGTGACCAAGTTCGACACCCCCGATCATCTCCCATTCAACGTCGATGAGCTGCGGCGTGCCGTCAGGTCTCAGCACGATGTTCTGCGGCACGGCATCGATGTAGTGGCCGGGAAGCACCGCGCCCACTGAGCGCAGATCGACATCTGCCTCATCTTGCTTGAGCAATGTCGCCAGGCAGGCGAGATAGGTTTTTATAAAGGGCGCAAAGCTGTCAATGCTCCAGTCGTGGTGAGCGGCGCTATCCAGAAAATCAAGGCTTAGCACCTTGCCGGCGGCGTATGCATCAATGCGGGGCAGTACGTACTTGAATGCGCTGCTGTCTTCATTCTCGGAAGGGGTAGCGGAGGAGGCCAGTTGTTTGTATTCGACCTGAATGCCGTCGTCAGTCATGACGAACAATGACTCTTTGCAATAGCGGGTCTTTCTGCCGATGCTGTAGTGATAGGCGAGGATATCGTCCTTCTGGCTATCGTTTTTTTTGCAGGCTGCTTTGATCAGGAAGGAGTTGGCAAGATCCATGCCCAGACGATTGTTGAACACCACCTGCCAGGCTTTTTCCAGGTTGAAGGTGGTCGACTCTGGCAGTTGAGGGTCTTTCTTGACGTTCTGCCAGGCAAGCGCCGCAGCATCGAACGCATCACACTGGAAGCCGGCTTCAGTGATGATCGAGTTGGGGAGTTTGTAGTCCGGGCTTGGAGCCATAAAATCGGATGCTTCAAAGCCGGCGGAGGCGAGCAATCTTTCCAGCTCTACCTTACCGAAGGTCTTGGGCTGGCCGTGTTGGTAGCGGCCTTCGATGCCGTACATGGCAATGCCCACGTGATCTTCCGGGGCGCCCGCAAAATACTTGAGACCAAGCTGGTTTTCGATGGCAATGAACAGATGACCGTCTGGCTTTAGCAACTGACGAATGCGTTTGAGCATGGCGAGCGCGGGGTTTTCGGCGTTGCTGAACATGCTGGCGTATTCGAGCACGCCGATCAGGGTCACGGCGTCGAACTGCACGTCCACCTTGAAATCGTCGAAGCGCTCCGCCAGCACGGTCACGTTGTCCAGGTCGCGCGTTCGGCTGGCGGCAATGGCTGCCCGGCGCGGGCTGCCTTCCAGGCAGAGCAGTTCGGCGCCGCACTCGCCCAGGTAACGGCTGATAGCACCGCAGCCTGCGCCAATTTCGAGAACACGCCCTTTGAGTAAATGTTCGAACGGACGCAGGATATTGCCGCGAACCGCGCTCAGATGGTACAGCTTCGCCCAGTCCGTGCAGTATTGAGGGAGCTCATCGGATAGGACAGAGACGTCGCTGGCCTCGCGAATAATCTTCGCCAACTCGGTTTCGCTGCTATCGCCGTCGCTGTAGGCGATGCCCCCAAAGTCGGAACGGACCCACACTTCAGTATCGCGGTCTTTGGTATAGCCATGTTGTTCTAGTGTGTTCATCGGGGCTTACCGGTTTATTTCCATAGTCAGAGCGAGGTCAATCAGGCCCAAGAGATTGGGTGTTGGCTCAACGATAAAATGAATGGAGTCGTAGCGACGATCGTGAGGGACGATTTCTTCGCCTTCGCGGGATGCCAGGCCGATGGATATAAAATAATCGCCTGTCGCTAGCCTGTTTTTGAATTGCAGGCGCGCGGTAGTCCTGGCGCCAGCTTCGCCCAGGGCTCGGGCATCTTCGCAATCAAGAAGGTATGAATTGGTGCCGTAGACCGTGACGCCTTCCTTGGTCTTGATGGTAAAGCCAATGATCGGATTGATGACAGGGCGGTTGAATGTGAACGCGAGCGTCAGGGTGATATCGTCGCCTGGCTCCACGCTGTTGGGATAAGCATTGCCTGCGGCGCTCAGGTGGAAGTCAGTGAGGGTCGCAGCGCCATCTCCCCAGCGATATTCATGCTGGTTGTAGTTGGGCCGAGTACTGTAAGCATCCTGGTCGAACAAGAGTGAAATGGCTTCGCGCGGTACGTCTGCTGACTCGGTGGAAGCGCTTTGAGCGTTTTGCTCCAACCCAGGCTTGATTTCCTCTTTGTCGCGACCGAAGAGGATGTCGGTGTAACGGTTAATGACCGGGCGCGATTTGCCAATCATTTCGACGCGACTCTTTTCCAGCAGAATCGCCCGAGAGCAATGCGTGACCACTTGTTCACTGGAGTGGGTGACGAGCAGGATACTGGTACCGTTATCTTTGAGCTGGCGTAGGCGCTCAAAGCATTTGGCCTGGAACCTCGCGTCGCCAACCGACAATGCCTCGTCAACCACGAGGATTTCCGGGTCGACCTGTGCTTGTACGGCAAATGCCAGTCGTACGGCCATTCCGCTGGAATAGGTTTTAACGGGGTGATCAAGGAATTCGCCGATATCTGCAAAACCGGCAATAGCATCAAAGCGCTGGTCGATTTCCTCGCGGCTCAGGCCGAGGACCGCACCGTTGAGGTAGACGTTTTCGCGCCCGGTGAATTCAGGGTTGAACCCAGAGCCCAGCTCCAGCAGTGCGGCGATACGACCGTGGGTCTCAACCTCCCCCAGCGTCGGCGTCAAGGTGCCGCAAATTATCTGCAGCAATGTCGACTTCCCTGACCCGTTGCGGCCCACGACGCCTACTGTTTCCCCTTTGTTGACATCGAAGCTGATGTCGCGTAGGGCCCAGTATTCCTTGCCGTATGTAGTGACCGGGTCGCCGGCCCAACGTTGGAGTCGCGGGACGATTGCCTGTTTCAGCCGGTCATGTGGCTTGTCGTAGCTGTAAAAGCATTTGGAGACGTTCTTGACGCTGATGACAGGTTGATCAGATGACATCGGCGAATCCTTTGCGCGTCTTTTGGAAGAACCAGAATCCGGCGGCAGCGATAATTGCACCCACCGCGAGGGCAGTTGCCAGGTTGACCCAGTCTGGCAGGTTGCCGAAGAGTAGGACGCTACGGCTTTCCTCGATGATGTAGGTCAAAGGGTTGAGCTTTAGCCAGGGCTGGTAGGCTTCGGGCAGTGCAGCCACTGGATAGAGCACCGGAGAGAGGAACAGCAGGACCGTTGTCAGTACGGTGATGACATGCCCCACGTCTCGCAGGTAAACGCCCAGTGAGGCCAATAGCCAACTGATGCCCAGGGTCGCGAGAATCAAGGGAACGAGGATCAGCGGAAACAGCAAGGCGCTCCAGTAGAGCGTGCCGACGATCAGGAACTGGGCGATCAGTAGCACCAGCAAGCTGATGCAGCTATGAAAGAGGGCCGATCCCAAGGTAATGACCGGCAGAATCTCCAGTGGGAATACCACTTTTTTCACGTAGTTACTGTTGTTCATGATGAGGGACGGGGCACGGTTGGCGCATTCCGCAAACAGCCCGTGAATGATCATTCCGACGAAAAGCAGTATCGCGAATCCACCTTTGCCAGTGTCTACTCCGACCCAGCGCGTCTTGAAGATCTCCGAAAACACGAATGTGTAAACGGCCAGCATCAGGATCGGGTTGAAAAACGACCAGGCCAAGCCCATTACCGATCCTCGATATCGGCCGATGACCTCGCGCTTGGTCATCTGCGAGATCAGCGACCGGTTTTTCCAGAGGCTGATCGTCAGGCTGGCGGGGCCGGCAGTATGACGCAGGTGAGCATTCACTATTCAAACACCTCTGCATCCTGCAGCAGGGCAGCGATGTCATCTTTGGCGGACAAGGTCGGTGCGTCGGTATAAGGCCATTCGATCGCCACGGTTGGGTCATTCCAGGCCAGGCTGCGCTCGAACTTAGGTGCCCAGTAATCGGTGGTCTTGTAGAGGAACTCAGCGGTTTCCGAAAGCACGACGAAACCATGGGCGAAGCCTTCGGGGATCCACAATTGATGCTGGTTGGTTGAGCTCAAATGAGCGCCAACCCACTGGCCAAAGGTTGGTGAGCTCTTGCGCAGATCCACGGCAACATCGAACACCTCGCCATGCGTTACCCGGACCAGTTTGCCTTGCGCATGCTTTATCTGGTAGTGCAAGCCGCGAAGCACGCCCTTCACCGATTTGGAATGGTTGTCCTGAACGAACGTGACCGACCTACCTACAACCTCTTCAAACACCTTCTGATTGAAGCTTTCGTAGAAAAATCCCCGCTGATCGCCGAAAACCTTCGGCTCGAAAAGAACAACATCCGGAATCGCAAGGTGAGTGGCTTTCATTGCTGCGGTATCTCCAGGTACGACCAGGACCGGTTGAGCGGTGCTGCTGGTAAAAAATCAGAAAGGGATCGGTCTGCGGCTCAACCCTTGAATCGGAGGCATGGCAATCGTCGGGATTATCGCCCAGGTACGACGGCGTAGCCCTTGCAAAGGCGACGGGTGCTATTCATGGGGAGAGCCAGATGTCGCGGCATCATTTCTCGTCGCCTTGGAATGTGCGCGATGGCTAGCAAACAGGGGCGGCAAGATCACGTTGCAAAGAGGTGACGTTGAAGGGGTGCGGGTGCGCTGTCTGTTTGATCATGATGCGAAAAAATGTCTTCTGTCTGCCGTCGGTAAAATCATGATTGCCGCGGTCAGACCGCAGCGTGGGGCTGTTGATCCATAAGGCAGTTACAACTCGCGTGCGGCGGGCTGTAAGCGCAGATCAGACTAGCATGTGGCCTCAAGCGTGACAACGCACGTCCGTCTGGGGCTTCACGTGTCATGCCGTGCCATTATATTTAAAGCTTGTTGAGAATCGCCGCTGCTAATAAGCTCAGGTTGCCGGCAAGTGTCTGACGGTATACCCCGGTCTCGCCCAGCAGTCGGAGGCGTTTGAATAGTGGACTTTTTCTAGCGGTAGCAAACTGCTCCATGATTCGCAGGTTGTCCTGGCTGAGGCTGGATTTGTATTTGGCCAAAATGCGCAGGTTCATTTCATTCCACTCACTGAAGCGCCCGCGGAGCGTGCAGGCAAGTCGAACCAGGCGTCGCCGAAATCCTGTATTAGATCCGATCAGGTTACCGCCATGCTGGCGATAGAGAAGAGTGGGTTGTGGATCATATATGACGACACCGTCATGGCTGCTGACGAGAAGGTAGGTCAGCCAATCATGTGCGACTATTTGAGCGTTAGGTTCGATCGCAGCCAGCAACGCTTGTGTGCGTCGATTGACCAGCATCGTATTGGCCCCGGCGAGGCTTTGGACCAACGCATTGCGGAAGCTTGGCGGTCTGGTAAAGAGCGGCGAATGCCCTGCGCATTTGCCGGCGGCGTCAATAAGCTTGGTGCGTGAGCAGTACATCGTGGCGACGTCGCTGCGGCTTTGTTGCAGTGCGGCCAGGCTTCTGGCCAGCTTGTCGTCAAGCCAGATGTCATCCTGGTCGCTGAAAGCGAAGTAATCGCCGTCCACCAGTGGATTCTGAATCAGTGAAATGAAGTTCCTGGCAAAGCCCTGTCGAGGGCCCTCGAAAATAAACAGTCGAGTACCAAGCGTGCGCTGATAATGATGAAGAATATCCAGGGTGTCATCGCTCGAGCCATCATCGGAGACATACAGAATCCAGTTTTTATGGGTTTGCTCTATAAGCGAGTCAAGTTGTTCGCGCAGGTACTTTGAGCCGTTGTAGGTGCAAAGAAGAATTGCAATCAAATTGTTTTCGTTCATGTTCCTGGCTTTATAAAATTTTTAGGCATCTGCTGTATCGGCGGCAGGTCGACTCTCGGGTTGTGACTGGCGTACGCCTGATGAAGGTTTGTCCGATTTCATCAGGCAGGATGAACATAGTAATCCAGGGTTGTAGCCGTTGTCATTGGGGCGGTTGGTGAGTCAGTCGTGGCGCAGGTCGACTGGCCAGCTTTTAACTCAAATTAATATTCATTACACTAGTTTCTTGGGTCTCTGGGCTATTTTCGGAATATTCCTACAGGGCCGATTTCTATGAGATTTTCCTGAGATGTTCGTGAATTTTTGGGGCGGGTTTCGATCGAACGGGCTTGGCTCACCCCGGCATTCGTTCACCACCTGTTCGTCCGGTCGGTCCACATTCAGGCAACCGCTACAAAGCTCCGCGTATGCTGTCCAATCTGTCCTCAGGGTTTTCCCACCTCCACAACCCGCGTATCATCCGCACACACAAATCTGAACATTCCCACGCTAGCCCCAGACCAAAAGTCTTGCGCCCCCCGCGTGTATGCTGCTTCAGGTACCCAGACAATCATCAGTGACATACAACGACCGGCCAGCTTCATGGCCAGGCCAGGCATGCCGGCTGTCCGACGGATGGGACGGTGCCCGATGAGATTTGAAGGAATAGGTTTTGATCAAGCGTAGAAAGGTTGCAATCGTCGGTTGTGCGTACCGTTTTCCTGGCTCTTCCAATGCGGGCTTCTGGCAAAACCTGATGGAGGGCCGCGACCTGGTGACCCAGGTTGACCCGTCGCGTTGGAACAAACGCGAGTTCCAGCACCCGGACAAGGCCAGCCCTGCAACCAGCTACACCTTCGCCTCAGGCACCTTGGGTGATATCAGCGCTTTCGACGCGGGCTTCTTCAGCATCTCGCCGCGTGAAGCCGCGATGATGGACCCGCAGCAGCGCATGCTGCTGGAGATGTGCTGGGAAACCTTCGAAAGCGCCGGGGTCAAGCCGTCCAGCCTGCGTGGCAGCAACTGCGGCGTGTACCTGGGCATCGCCGGTGTCGAGCAGTCCTACCGCCTGCTCGAGGACCTGTCGGCCATCGATGGCGCCACGGCGACCGGCAACACCATGAGTATCGCGGCCAACCGCCTGTCGTTTTTCTACGACCTGCGTGGCCCAAGCATGGCCATCGACACCGCCTGCTCGTCGTCGCTGGTGGCCTTCCACCAGGCGTGCCAGGCCATCCTCAGCGGTGATGTCGACCAAGCCGTGACGGGCGGTATCAGCCTGCACATGCACCCGTTCGGGTTCATGATCTTCGCCAAAGCGACCATGCTGTCGCGCACCGGGCGCTGCCAGTCGTTCGACGAAAACGGCGACGGTTACGCCCGCTCCGAAGGCGGCGGGTTGTTCCTGCTCAAGGACTACGACCAGGCAGTGGCCGACGGAAATACCATTTTGGCGGTGGTGGCGGCCAGTGCGGTGAACACCGACGGGCGCAAGTCCAGCCTGACCCTGCCCAATGCCGAGGCCCAGGCGGCGTTGCTCAAGCGCGCCTACACCCAGGCCGGCATCGCACCCGAGCAGTTGGACTACCTGGAGGCCCACGGCACCGGTACCGCTGTGGGAGACCCGATCGAAACCCGCGCCATCGGCGAGGCACTGGGCCAGGCGCGCGGCGCCGGCAACCCGCTGCCAATCGGCTCGGTGAAGAGCAACCTCGGGCACCTTGAAGCCGCCTCTGGCGTGGCCGGCCTGATGAAGGCACTGAACTGCCTGGCCGAGCGCACCGTGCCCGCTACCATTGGCGTGCAGGCGCTCAACCCGAACATCGCGTTCGCCGACCTCAACCTGCAGGTGGTCACCGAGCCCCTGCCGCTCAAGGCCGATGGCCAGTTGACCGTGGGGGTGAACTCGTTCGGCTTTGGCGGCGCCAACGCCCATGTCATCCTGCAAAGCCCCGAGCCACAGGCGCCGGCAGCGCAAGCGGCCAGCGCCCGGCGCGTGCCGTTACTGCTCAGTGCCAAGAGCGAACAAGGCCTGCGCGCAACCGCAGAGCGCTTTGCCGCCTACCTGGCCGGGCAGCCTCAGGCCGACTATTACGATGTGGCCTACCAGGCGATGTTCCGTCGCGATGCGCACAGCCATCGCCTGCTGCTGGTTTGCGACACTGCAGCCGAAGCTGCCCAGGCGCTGGACGACTATGCCCAGGACCCGACCCTCAGCGAACTGAGCGCAGTGCTGGAGGCCGGCCAGGCCCTGGACGGCGCCTCGGCACCGGTATTTGTCTATTCCGGCAACGGCTCGCAATGGCAGGGCATGGGCCGGGCGATGCTCGACCAGCCGCTGTTCGCCGCCGCCGTGGATGAAGTGGACGCGTTGTTCCAGCCCTTGGCGGGCTACTCGCTGCGCGCCGAGCTGCTGGGTGAGAATGGCGAAGGCCGTTATGCACGTACCGAAATTGCCCAGCCTGCGCTGTTTGCCCTGCAAGTGGCGGTTACCAAAGTGCTGGCTGCCGAAGGCATCCACCCGGTGGCGGTGATTGGCCACAGTGTGGGTGAAGTGGCCGCGGCCTGGGCCAGCGGCGCGTTGAGCCTGGAGGACGCCACCCAGGTCATCTACCACCGCAGCCGCCTGCAGGGCCTGACCCGTGGTACCGGGAAGATGACGGCGGTCGGCCTCTCGGGGGAGGCCACGGCGCAACTGATTGCCGAACTGAAACTGGACGGCCGCCTGGTGGTGGCGGGCGAGAACAGCGCCCGCGGCGCCACTGTGGCCGGTGAGGCTGACGCCTTGGCACTGCTGGAAGCGGCCCTGGAAGAGCGCCAGGTATTCGCCCGTCGCCTGGACCTGGACTACGCCTTCCACTCGCCGGCCATGGACCCGATCAAGCAAGCGGTTATCGACGACCTCGCGCATATCCGCCCGCAGGCTACGAAGATTCCGTTCTACTCCACTGTTGTTGGTGGCCAGTTGAACGGCGAACGCCTGGACAGCCAGTACTGGTGGCAGAACATTCGCTTCCCGGTGCTGTTCCAGGGCGCGCTGGCTGCCTTGGTGCGCAATGGCCTGAACCTGTTCGTCGAAGTGGGCCCGCATGCGATTCTGCGCAGCTACGTCAGCGATGTGCTGGTCGAGTGCGAACAACCGGGGCAGGTGATTGGCACCCTCAAGCGCAACGACCACAGTCCACTGCTGCTGGAACGTACCGTAGCCCGCCTGCAGCTTGCCGCCGTGGAGCCACAGTGGCAGGCACGCTTCCCGGTGGCGGGGCGCCCGCTGCGCCTGCCTAACTACGCCTGGCAGCGCGATCACTTCAGCTTGCCGGTCACTGCCGAGGCCTATGGCCCGCTGAGCCACGAGCGCGTGCACCCGTTGCTGGGTTACCCGGTAACGGACCAGGCGCTGACCTGGGAAAACCGCCTGGATACCCAGCAGTACCCGACCCTGGCCGACCACAAGGTGGGTGAGTCGGTACTGTTCCCGGGTGCAGGTTTTACCGAGCTGGCCCTGGCGGTGGCGCAACTGCACCAGCCGGGCGAGTTCGTCGATATCGAAGAGCTGGAAATTCACAACCCTCTGCTGCTGAGCAGCGAGGTCAGCAAGAAAGTGCGCGTGCAGGTGGAAGAGGCCGATGGCACATTGCGCATCAGCTCGCGCATGTTGATGCAACGCGAAGACTGGGTACAGCACGTGGTCGCACGCTTGCCGGGCGAAGCGCGCGGTGTGCTGCTGGACACCCGGGCACCGGCGTTGCCAGCCCGCCCGGCAGACTTCACCGGCGAGCAGCACCTGGCAATGACCTGCGCGGTTGGCCTGAACTACGGCCCCGCTTACCAGACCGTGGCCGCAGCCTGGGTGGAAGGGGAGCGCGTGTTGGCTCAGTTGGTCGTGCCTGCTGCCATCGAACACGAACTGGCAAGCCTGCACCTGCACCCGGCGCTGCTGGATGGTGCCTTCCAGCTGATTACCGAGCTGCTGGCCAGCCGCCAGGGGCATGACGATGGCCTGGCGTTCATCCCCGTCAAGCTTGGGCGCATTGCCTTTACCAATGCCGGCGGTGTGCCGGTGCTGGCCGAGGTGCGCCAGCGCAAGCGCACCGCGCATTCGCTGCTGGTCGACTTCACCCTGTTCGATGCCAGCGGCGCTGCCGTACTGGCGATCAAGGATGCGCGCATGCGTGCCGTGCGCCTGCAGTACGACCGCAGTGGCGATATCAAGCGTATGGCCCATGTGGGGCAGGCCGCGCCAGGCGCAGTTGTGCCTGTGCAGCGTAACGCCGTGGCCTGCTCGCCGCTGGCCGAGGCCTTGCAGTGCCTGGCCGACGAGCCGGCACAGGTGCGTTACCTGAATGAAGTGGAGCCACTGCTGGATGTGCTGTGCAACAGCTTTGTCCTCGATGCGGTGGAACAGGCCGGCGGCCGCATCAGTGCCGAGCAGGTCGCGCAGTGGTCGCAGGGCCAGGGCGACTTCCTGGGGATGCTGTTGCGCCATGCCGAGCACGACGGCAGCCTGCAGCGTAGCGCGGACGGCAGCTGGCGACTGGTTGACCAGGGCGAGCGCCCGACCTCGCAGGCTATCTGGCAAGAGCTGTTCAAGAGCTACCCCGAGTACTTCCAGATTATCCATTCCGTGGGCCGTATCGGCCGTCATCTGTCGGCGTTGCTGGATGGCAGCCAGGCCTTCGACACCCTGCAACCGCGCGAAACCAGCGGTGCCAGCCTGGCGCGCCTGGTGCTGGGTGCGGCAGGGCAGCAGCACCTGCTCAGCGGTATTGGCCAAACCCTGGCCGCGCGCCTGGCGCAGCTGCCGCCCGGCCAGCGCCTGCGGGTGCTGGAATTCGGCTTCGGTGGCGCTTCGTTTGCCGAGCTGTTGTACGCCGGTCTGGATTTCGATCGCCTCGATTATGCCTACTGCGTCGCCGAGCCCGAGCTTGAGCAGCGCCTGCGTGACGATTGCCCGGCGCTGCAGGTACTTGGTCTGGAGCAACTGGCCGAAGCCGGTACGTTCGACTGGGTCCTGGTGCCTACCGACTTCGGCCCCCTTGGTACCGTGGGTGACGCCTTGCGCCTGGCCAGTGGCCGGCTCAACCCGCACGGCCAGTTGGCGCTGCTTGGGCAGTACCCGGCGCGCTGGGCCGATTTCGTCTTCGGTGCCCAGCCAGATTGGTGGCTGGCCGGCCCGCAGCAGGCGTTGTCGCGCCAGCAAGGCCCGGCGTTCTGGAGCCATGAGCTGCAGCGACATGGCCTGACCGCGCTGCGCACGCTGGAGGCGTTGCCGGGTAACGCCTGTGGTAGCTACCTGTTGCTGGCGGACAAGCCCGCCGGTGCTGACACTGCTGCACCCGTGGCCGTGCAGCGCTGGGCCGTACTCGCCGAAGCCGGGCAGGGCGCTGCCCTGCGCCTGGCACAGCAACTGCGCGCCCAAGGCCAGCAGGTTGACCTGTTGCAGCCGGGTGACGCCCAGGCGCTGGCGGCACAGCTTGGCGCCTTTGCCCAGCCCCCTGAGCATGTGCTGCACCTGGCTGGTTTCGACAGCGGCACAGGCCTCGATGGCCAGGCCGAGCGCTGCATGCAAGCGGCCGCGCTGGTGCAGGCCTGTGAGTCGCTGACGATCGCCCCGCAGTGCTGGCTGTTCAGCCGTGGCGCTGCCGAGCACCTGTACAGCGTCGACACCGCCGCTGAGGTTGCGGCCATCGGCGACGCCGCCTTGTGGGGCTTTGGCCGTACCTTGGCCAACGAATCCCCGCACTGTCGTATTCGCCTGCTCGATCTGGCCCACGCGGCAGCGGTCGAGCTGGCGGTACCTGCGTTGCTGCACGCCGACAGCGAAACCGAGCTGGCCCTGGACGCCGAAGGCCGTCGCTACGTGCCGCGCCTGCGCGTGCTGGCCGACCAGCCGCGCCGCGCAGTGGGCGATGCGCAGTGGGTGTGCCTGGGCTTCGACCTGCCGGGCCAGCTGCGCAACCTGCGCTGGGAGGTGCGTGAGCCGCGTCAACCGGCGGCGGATGAGCTGGACATTCAGGTGCGCGCGACGGGCCTTAACTTCCGTGACGTGATGTTCGCCCTCGGCCTGCTGTCGGATGAAGCCATCGAAAACGGCTTCTCCGGCCCTACCCTGGGCTTCGAATTTGCCGGTGTGGTGCAGGGCAAAGGCGCCGAGGCAGTGGGCGACTTCGCCCCGGGTGACCGTGTGGTGGGCTTTGGCCCCTGCAGCTTCGCCAACCGCCTGGTCACCAACGCCAACGCCGTTGCACGCATCCCCGAAGGGATGTCGTTCGAAGCGGCGGCCACCATTCCGAGTACCTTCTTCACCGTGTACTACGCGCTGCATCACCTGGCGCGCCTGGAGCCGGGCGAGAAGGTGCTGATCCACGGCGCTGCCGGTGGCGTGGGCATCGCGGCCATCCAGATCGCCAAATGGCTGGGTGCAGAAATTCACGCCACCGCAGGCAGCGACGAGAAGCGCGACTTCCTGCGCCTGCTGGGCGTCAGCCACATCTACGACTCCCGTTCGCTGGCGTATGCCGACCAGGTGCTGGCAGCCACCGGTGGGCGTGGCGTGGACGTGGTGCTCAATTCGCTGGCCGGTGAGGCCATCAACCGCAACCTGCAGGTGCTGAAGCCGTTTGGTCGCTTCCTGGAGTTGGGCAAGCGCGACTTCTACCAGAACACCCGTATTGGCTTGCGCCCGTTCCGCAACAACATCAGCTATTTCGGTATCGACGCTGACCAACTGATGAGCGAGCGCCCCGCGCTCACCCGCCGCCTGTTCGCCGAAATGATGGAGCTGTTCGAGCAGGGCATCCTGCACCCGTTGCCGTTCCGCGAGTTCGACGCCAACCAGGTGGTCGAGGCCTACCGTTACATGCAGCAGGCGCGGCAGATTGGCAAGGTCGTGGTGACGTACGCCAACCCGATCCAGCAAACCGTCGACACCCGCGTGCAGCCGGTGCGGGCATTGCAGCTTGCCGCCGATGCCAGCTACCTGGTCACCGGCGGCCTGGGTGGCTTTGGCTTGCGTACTGCGCAGTGGCTGATCGACAAAGGTGCCCGTCACCTGGTGTTGCTGGGCCGTCGTGGCCCGGCCAGTGAAGAGGCCCAACCGCAGCTGGCGTTGTGGCACGCCCAAGGTATCGATGTGCAGGCCGTGGCGTGCGACATCACCGACCGTGAGCAACTGCGAGGGGTGTTTGATCGCATTGCCGCCAGCCCATGGCCACTGCGTGGCCTGGTGCACGCCGCGACGGTGATTGACGACAGCCTGATCCGCAACCTTGACGGTGACCAGTTGCGTCGCGTGCTGGAGCCCAAGGCCAAGGGTGCGCAGTGCCTGCACGAGCTGACCCAGGGCCTGGCGCTGGACTTCTTCGTGATGTTCTCCTCGGCCACCACCTTGTTCGGCAACCCTGGCCAGGCCAACTACGTGGCGGCCAACCACTGGCTCGAAGCCCTTGCGCGGCACCGTCGTGCTCAGGGCCAGGCAGCCACCGCCGTGCTGTGGGGCGCCATCGACGATGTCGGTTTCCTGGCGCGCAACAGCCAGATCAAGGACGCCCTGCAGAGCCGCATGGGGGGCTCGGCGCTGCGGGCTGAGGCAGCCTTGGCACAGCTCGAGGCCATGCTGTTGCAGGGTGAAAACGGCCATGGCGTGCTGGAGCTGGACTTCAAGGCCCTGGCGCGCTTCCTGCCGAGCGCCACTACACCGCGCTTCAGCGAACTGGCCCGTGCCTATGGCGGTGACCATGAGGATGAAGGTGGCGGTGAGGACATCCAGCGCATGCTGGAGGAGCTTGACGATGGCGAACTGCTCGAACGCTTCGTAGACATGCTCAAGCACGAGGTGTGCGAGATTTTGCGCCTGCCGCCAGCACGCCTGGATGCCCAGCGCCCGCTGCAGGAAATGGGGCTCGATTCGTTGATGAGCGTTGAGTTGGTGGTGGCGCTGGAAGAGCGTTTCGGTATTCGCCTGCCGGTGATGGAACTGAGCGACAGCTCCAGCATCGACAAGCTTGCCGCACGCTTGCTGGAGCTGCTGCGCGGTGAAGCGAGCAGCGGCGAAGAGCAACTGGCGCAGAATGTGCTTGCCCGCCATGGCAGCGAACACAGTGCCGAAGAGTTGGCGCAGTTGAACGCAGCCTTGGCCGACAGCAACGCGGCACCCAACCGACTGATTGATTAAGAGTGCCAGATGACAGCCAGAACCCCGACCGGCCTTGGTGGCGATGCCAAGCAACGCCTGATCCAGCAAGCCCTCGCCCGGCGCCGCCATGTGGCTGCCGAGGGCGAGCAGGGCGCCACCCTGGAGCAGGTACAGCAGGCTGCCCTGAAGGTGCCCGAAGCGCACTATCGCTTTGATCAGCACCCGGGGTACCAGCAACTGCGGGTAATCCAACAGAGTGCCATGCAGCTGGGCGTGAGCAACCCGTTCTTCCGTATGCACCAGGGCACCGCCGGCGCCCAGACGCAGATTGGCGAGCGCGAGTACCTCAACTTTGCCAGTTACAACTACCTGGGTTACTCCGGCCACCCGACCGTGGCCGAAGCGGCCAAGGCGGCGATCGACCGCTACGGCACCTCGGTGTCGGCCAGCCGCCCGGTTTCTGGCGACCGCCCGCTGCACCGCGAGCTCGAGCGCGAACTGGCGCGCCTGTACGAGGTGGACGATGCGGTGGTGATGGTCAGCGGCCATGCCACCAACGTCACCACCATCGGCTACCTGTTCGGGCCACGCGATTTGGTGGTGCATGACGAGCTGATTCACAACAGCGTGTTGCAGGGTATCCAGCTGTCGGGTGCCCGCCGTCTGAGTTTTGCCCACAACGACTGGCAGGCGCTGGACCGCCTGCTGGGCGAGCAACGCCAGCACTTCGAGCGGGTGCTGGTGGTGGTGGAAGGCATCTACAGCATGGACGGCGACTACCCCGAGCTACCCCGGTTCGTCGAGCTCAAGCATAAGCACAAGGTTTTCCTGATGGTGGATGAAGCCCATTCGCTGGGGGTGATGGGGGCGACGGGCAAAGGTATTCGTGAGCATTTTGGGTTGGCTGGCGATGACGTCGACATCTGGATGGGGACCTTGAGCAAGACCCTGGCCAGTTGCGGTGGGTACATTGCGGGCCGCACGGCACTGATCGAGCACCTGAAGTTTCTGGCGCCGGGCTTCTTGTACAGTGTTGGCATGCCGCCGGCGGTCACGGCCTCTGCGCTGGCAGCGTTGAAGCTGCTGGCTGCAGACAGCGAGCGGGTAGCGCAAGTGCAGGCGCGAGGGGAGCTGTTCCTGCGCCTGGCGCGTGAAGCTGGGCTGGACACGGCGACCAGTACCGGGTTGGCGGTGATCCCGGTGATTACCGGCAGTTCGTTCAAGGCCGGCCGCTTGTCCAGCGCCCTGTTCGAGCGTGGCATCAATGCCCAGCCGATCCTGTACCCCGCGGTGCCGGAGCATTCGGCGCGGGTGCGGTTTTTTGTGTCTTGCGAGCATACGGAAGAGCAGATCAGGCATACCGTGGCGGTGGTGGCGCAGGAGATGGCGCGGCTGGGGTGAGGGCCACGCCTACAGCCAGATGGCATCCCAGTGTGGGTATTCGCCGACATTGGGTGCCAGGCCGGCCCTGACCGGGTTGGCAATGATGTACCGGGCGGTATTGAGCAGATCATCATCCTTGCGCATGGCGCGATCGCAGTAGCCCGCCTGCCAGATGGGGGTGGCTGTTACACCAGCCTTGTGCAAGGCATGGCTGGACCTTGATTTGAAGCGGCGCATCAACGTGGCCAGCGTCACCTGTTTCAGTTCTATCAGCCAGTGCACATGGTCGGGCATGACGACCCAGGCCAGCGTGGCGCAGCTGTTTTCCCGGTCTGCCTGGCGCAGGTGATTGACCACCAGCCTGGCCAGGTTGAAGTTGTGAAACAGGGGGCGGCGCTGGTGGGTGACTGTGGTCAGCATGTATAGCCTGCCGGGGTGTGAAACCCGGTGGCGGCGCAGATGATGGGCGTGGGCGTATTGCATGGGGTCATCCTTGAGGCTTCGATAGTTCGAGCCAGCGTAGACGCCCACATGACGCCAGCAGCGATTCAACCATTGCAGAATGTGCCCACCGACCAGGGGGGCGGTGATTGGCCAGGGATATTGGCCAGCAGGCCCGGCCTCTTCGCGGGTAAACCCGCTCCTACACGACGGTCTGCGCCCAACCACCGATCTGTGCCCCCCCCCGATCGGCGTAGGAGCGGGTTTACCCGCGAATACGGTGGCGGCAGCAACGGTGACCGGCCAGGGATATTGGCCAGCAGGACCGGCCTCTTCGCGGGTAAACCCGCTCCTACACGACGGCCTGCGTCCAGCCACCGGGCCGGGGACTGGGCGTGGGTCAGATATGCGGTGCCTCATACGCATTCAACTGCTCCACAAACCGCCAATGGCTCTTCTTGCCAAACCCCATCAACCGCTTCAACCGGATATCCCAACGCATGTGGTGGTTGGCAATCCATGGCAATGCAAACAGGTGCGCCCCGCGCCAGGGGATGAACGGGTTACGCCGCAGGCTGGCATAGATCTCGACGCGGTGGCTGGCCTGATGGCTTGCACAACGGGCATGGAAACCAGACGTGTCGGCCACCACCAGGGTGTTGGCTGGCACCGCAAAGCGACGGGGCGGCGGCAAGCCGAGGGCCGCCAGCTCGGGCTCGTCGATGCGGAACGAACCCTCACGGTGCATCTGCTCGCCGGAGCGCGCCGCCCCCAGGCTTTGACGGTACTCCCAGGCCAAACGCTCCGGCGTCAGGCGGTGCGACCCCGGCACATAACTGAAGGGCCCTTGGTCATCCGCCACATCGTCCAGAAACAACCACGCCTTCGCCGTGGGGTGGAAGGTGTCGGCATGCAGGCGGGTCTGCGGGTCCTGGTCGGCATTGGCGGCGTCGATCACGATCGACTGCAACTGGTAGGTAATGCCACCGGTATTGGACGACGCATAGGCAATCAGGTCGCGCACCCCACGGTCCGCCACAAACGCCGCACTGGCCGGGTTTTGCGCCAGCACGTCCTGGTCAAGGCTGACCCGGCGGGTCACCGCGCGGCCCTGGCGCATTTCCCAGCCGGTGCTGCGCAATGCACCCAGCTCGGCGCGCAAGGCCGCAAACTGCTCGGCAGGCAGGGCGTTTTCACGAATGAAAAAACCGTTCTGCTCAAAATGCGCGCGTTCACCGGCATCCAGCCGCGAGGCCAGCGCATTGCGACGGTAACCTGCCATGGCCATCGCCAGCTGACGACGCTGCACATGCAGGCCCAGGGCATTGAGCCGGGCACTGCCCAGCACCGGGTTGTTCTCGAACGACTTGGCATGGGTAGCCAACTGCAGGCAATGCCAGGGGAGTGCCGCGTAACGGCCGATGTCCTTGATCGAAACAGGCATGATCTAGTCCTTTGATGGGGCCAATGGCCGGCCACAGCCGAGCATGGTCCGGGTATAGTTGAGCAACGGCGCCACTCGTCGATAGGCCACCGGCGCCGGATGGGGCGCGCTGAGGCAGGCGAGGGCGTGCCAGGCATCGCAGGGCAGGTCTTGCTGGACGTCGGCATAGCGCGCATAGCGCAACAAGGCGCCGGCTACCAACTGGTCCAGGGTTAAACGCCGGGTGCGGCGGGGCAAGGGCTGATGGTCCTCGGTCAGGCCCCAGCCGGCATAGAACGGCGTGCCATAGGTGACCACCGGCAGCCCGCGCAGCAAGGCCTCGAAACCGGCGGTGGAACTGAGCGTATGCAGCGCATCGACCTGGCCATACAGGCTGGCGATGTCCACCCCCGCCAGTACCTGATCGGCCAGCCCCACCAGCTGTGCCGGGGCGATGTGCCCGCGGCGCTTGCCGGCCTCCACGTCGGGGTGCGGCTTGTACAGAATCCAGGCATCCGGCAACCGCGCGCGCACCTGTTGCAGCAGGCGCAGGTTGCACCCGGCACCGCCACCGCTGCACAGCGCCGAGGCGTCATCCTCGACCTGGCCCACCACCAGTACCCGCCGCTGCCCCGGCTGCCCAAGCAGCGCCGGGCGCACATTGCTGCGCAGGTTGAACTTGCTGGTGCCGCTGGCAACGATCTGCGCCCGCAAGCGCGCCGCTTCGGCCAGGCATGGGGCGTCGAATTCGCCATGCTGCAACAGCTGCTCCAGGTCGCTGGCAGACTGCGCATCGTAATGAATGCCACCCCGGTCCAGCACCAGTGACAGCGCCGGGCTGTTGGTCGTCCCCAACCCCGTGGAGCGCAAGAAACCATCCTCGACCCGCCACACTGGCACCCCCGCCTGGCGCGCACGTTCGGCCAGGCCGGCCGGCTCGCGCGCAGCCCATACCAGCAGCCGACCCTGTTCGGCCGCTACCTGGCTTATCAGTTGCGGGCTGTCCACGCTGAAGCGCAGCTGCCCCCAACGGCTTGCGAAAAAACGCCGGATGTTGTGCTGCTTGTGCCGCTTCACGCCCAGCACCGTGGTGGGGCCGGCAAACGCAGCATCGCGTGCTTTCTTGCTGGCCAATTGGCGGGCAACGGTCAAGGCATCGGTCAACTGGCCGCTCAATGGATCGACATAACGGCAGTAACGCACATAGGCCGCCGCCACCAGTTGCACAAGGTCTGGCCGTGACTGCCGGCGAGCAATGGCCATGCGGTCATCGGTCAGCCCCCAGCCCGCGTAGAACGGCAGCCCGAAGCAGGTGACCGGCACGCCCTGGATCAACGCCTCCAGCCCGGCCTGGCTGGTACCCACGTACACGCGCCGGGCACGCCGGGCCAGTGACGCCCAGGCTACCGGCCGCGCCTCCAGCGTTACCCCACGGGCCCGCGCGGCATCCAGCAGGCAACTGGGCTTTTGCCCGCCCAGGCAATCTGGGTGAATGCGAACGCGCACGTCGGCATCCGGGTTTTCTGCCAGGGCCTCATCCAGCATTCGCACATAGTCGGCTTCGCATAGCCCGCCGCCCGGGATCGAATAATCCCCGGCAGTCTGGTCCACCACCAGCACCAGCGGTCGTTCACGGCCCAGCGGGTCGTCGTCGGGCAGGTCCTGGGCGTTGTTGTACTTGCCGATGCCGCTGCTGCGCATCAAGGCAATCAGTTCGCGGGCGCAATTGAGTTCGTATGCGCTGAGCGCCTCGGGCTGCTGCAGGATGTTTTCCAGCAGCGAAGGGCGGTCGGCCAGGTAGTGGATGCCCACCGGGTCGACCACCATGGACATTGGCGTATCGCCCTCGATGCCCAGCGAAGAAGAACGCAAAAAGCCGTCTTCCAGCGCAATGTAGGGCAGCCCCCAGCGCTGGCACAGCACCCGGGCATGGGCCGACGACTGCTTGTAGCCGATACCGGCAATGGCCTTGAGCCCCTTGGGCGCCTTGCGGCCACGGCGCCACAGCCAGAAGGGCGGGCCTTCCGGGCCGAGGAACTGCGGCAGGTGCAGGACCTTCCAGGCCACCCATTGCGACATGATGCCGACCCAGCCGGTGCCGTCTACCAGGGCATCGGGTGGCGAGTAACCTTCGGGCGAGTGGGGTACAAAGGGCGGCGTGTTGTGCATTACACGGCCCGCCACATGTTGCGCACCGGCGGGAACGGCACCCAGCGCTTGCGGCGCAGGGCAAAGCCATTATGCAGGTACAGGTGCTGCGCCCGATGATTGCTCAGCGGCACCTCCAGCTCTACCTGGGTAAAGCCCTGGCCGGCGGCGTGCGCGCAGCACGCCTGCACCAGCGCCGAGCCTACGCCGTGCTGGCGTGCGGCCTTGCTGACCCGTAGCCCGTACAGCAAGAACGGGTAGCGCCATTCGCGCAGTTCGCTCAGGCAGAACCCAATAAACCGCACCCAGCCGCTCAACAGGCCAAACTCACGCACGAACGGCCGCCAGTGCCAGGCAAACGGCCCGCGCCGGCCATGCTTGAATGCGGCAAAGCCCAGTGCCTGCTCGCCGTCGAAAGCCAGCAGCACACGGTCCCAGTGGATTGCCGCCCCCAGCAGGCGATAGCGGCAGGCCGTATTGCCAATCAGGAACGCCAGCGACCCCCGCCCCTCGGTCAGCAAGCGGGCCAAGGCAGGGTCTGCGGCACGTTCCGGCGACAGGTCCGATCCCAAAACGATACGCACCACGTTGTCAGGCTACCCCGGCACTGGCCACAGGCGTGCCCTGGCAGGTTGCCGGCGCCAGGGCATGGGCCAGCAATGTGCTGGACAACTGTTGCACCGGCATGGGCCTGGCCCCGCAGCCAGGCTGGCGGCGGTTGGACCACACCAGGTAGTCGGTATCACCCGCGGGCGCACCAACAGCCTGGTACACCTCGGGCAGGATCGGCACATGGTCGCCAAAGAAGCACAGCAGCGCCTCGTTCGGCTGGGCCAGCAAGGTGTCGCGCAGCATGCCCAGCATGCGGTCGGCGTTGCCGATGTGCCGCACATACGGCGCCAGGTCTTTCATGCCCGGCTGCAGCGGGCGGTCGAACCAGGCCGGCAGCTCGTGCGCGGCTACGCTTTCCAGGTGCAACGGGCCATGGTTTTCCATGGTGACCGCATGGATGAACAGCGGCTGTGTGCGGCCTGGCGCCTGCAGCAGCGCGCGGATTTTGTCTGCCACGGCGCAATCACCAATGAACGGCCCGGCCTTTTGCGAAGCGTTGAACGCCTTCACATCGATGAATTCATCAAAGCCCAATGCCGGCAACACCTTGTTGCGGCCATAGAAACCACCGTCGTACGGGTGGATGCAAATGGTCCGGTACCCCTGCGCCTTGAGCCTGGAGGCGATACTGGGCAGGCCTTGGCGGGCCAGCACCCGGTACGGGTTGAAGCGGTGCACGCCCAACCGGTCGGCAGGGATGCCGGTCAGGTAGGCGAACTCGGTCCGCACCGTATTGGCGCCCCAGGCTGCCACCTGCAGTTTGCCCCGGGCCAGCGCCTGGCTGGCCAACAGGTCGTACTGGTCGAGCACTTGCGGGCGCACGCCAGGCCACAGCCCACGCACATCGAAGAACGACTCGCTCTGCACCGAGACCAAGTCCGGCAGCGCCCCGGCCTGGGCCGCTGCCGGCTGCGAAGAGGCCGGCACAGCCCCAACAGCAAACGGCGAGCCCAGCCCGTCCCGGTCAACCGGCGCCCGCGCCGCCCAGAAGTACCGCCACAAGCTGGCCGCCAACCCCCAGCCACGCACATCCTGCTCGGCATCAAAGCTCGGCTTCACAGGCCGATGCCCCAGGCGCAGCAAGCCCAGGCCCAGCGCCAACGGCAGCAACGCCTCAAGCCGCGCGCCCGCCACCTCGAAGCTCAACCCCGCCCACAGGTAAACCAGAAAGCCCACCGCCAGCAGCGCGGCCTTGCCAAAGCCAAAGAACGGCAAGTACAACCGCGGGAACTTCACTGCATCGCTGAAATACTCGAAATCTGCACACACAAACGGCTCGCGCAGCGAGTGATACTTGGCGTTGCTGACCAGCACGATCAGCAGCCACAGCAGCAACACATTCACGCCACTGAACAACGGCCGCGCCGTCAGGGCATACAACAGCCCGAAGGCCACACACCACAGCCCCGCGTGCAGCAGCCAGCAATCGGCCGGGCGACGCAGGGCAGGGCGGGGAACCAGCAGGCGCTCGACCGCGACGGTCAAGCCCAGGCCGATCAAAGCGACCGGCAACATGGAAACATCAATCACTGTACTTCAACCCACGCAGGATCATCGAAGAAAGCCACTGCGGGATAAGCCCCAGCAGCCAGGTGCCCAGGTTGAGCGGGAACGGAAAGCTGATACGCGCCTGGTTCGCCGCCAGCCCGCGCTTGATACGCCTGGCCGCTTTGTCGGCGGTCCACAGAAAAGGTTTAGGCCCGGGCATTTCGAAGCACATCTTCGACTCCACATACCCCGGCACAATCACATTCACTTTCACCCCTTCCGGCGCCAGCCAGTCGCGGATGGCCTCGCCGTACACCCGGATGGCGGCCTTGCTGGCGCTGTAGGTCGGTGTGACCGGCAAGCCACGCCAGCCCGCCAGCGAGCTGAACAGGGCGATCTGCCCGTCGCCACGGCTGCGCATGGCGGGCAGGGCGGCCTCGACGGTGGCCAAGGCGGCCATCACGTTCACTTCCATCAGGGCGCGGCTGTCGTCCCAGTCTTCCGCTTCGCCATTGGCGCCCACGGCGGTGTTAAGCCCTGCGCCGACCAGCACCAGGTCGGGCTGATGCTGCTCGCTTACCCGGCGCACCATGGCCCGCAGGGCGTCCAGGTCGCGCACGTCGAGGGCTTCCAGCAGCACCTGGGCACCCAGGGCGCGGCATTGTTCGGCCATTTCGGCCAGGCGGTCCTGGCGCCGGCCTTGCAGGATCAGCGTCACCCCCGGGGCGGCGTAGGCAGGCGCCAGCGCGCCACCGATACCGCCTGTGGCGCCGGTGATGAGGATGCAGCGGGGTGAGGCATGCGAACTCATAGGTATTTTTCGATTCTTGAGGTTTTCGCCATCAGCACTTCCAGGCAGTTGGCCACGGCCATGTCCATGCCGCAGGCGGTGTAGAAGCCGCCGTTGACCTGGGTGGTGTGGATGACCGTGTTGCGGAAGCGATGGAAGAGCTTGATGTCCGGCATGTCTGGGGTGTGCCAGAAATCAGCCAGGCTGCCTTGGTGGGTAAGGCCGGGCATGGCGTAGATAGGGTCGGCCAGGGTGATGGTCGGGCGCCCGTGCAGCAGCGCCGAAGCGCCGGCGGTGCTGTTGACGGTAATCATGCCATTGATGTGCGAGAGCAAGGTTGGCATATGCCCGCTTTCCATGAACTCGACCCGGTCGGCTACGTCGTATTCGCGAGCCAGCGCCTCGGTGACGCGCCGGTAGTTGACCAGGCCAGGCGTCAGCGGATGGTTTTTGACCAGCAGGCGGGCATTGAACGGGGCATGCAGCGAGAACGAGTCGATCACGTGCTCGATGACCTGGGTCATGTTGTCGAACGGCGAGTGGTCGCGGATCTGCGCGTCGCTGTCCAACTGCAGCGGCAGCAGGAAGGTGGGCTGGCGCTCACGGGCGACATCGGCAACTAGAGCGTCATCGCGGCTGCGGGCGCGGAGCAGGCGCAGGCCTTGGCGAATGAAGCCTGCGTATTCCACTGCGGCGTTGAAGGGGGCATGGGTTCGGTAGTTCGGGTAGAAAAGGGCGTTAAGGGCGCCACCGGTGTGATACATCACATCATGTGCTGCGCGCGCGGTGAACGACAGTTTGAACGAGTTGCCGTTTTGGTAGCGCGGGATGTATTTGCCCACTTCGCGGTACCACTCCGGGTCCCGTGGCAAGCGCGAGTTGTTGTTTACGCCGTCGCGCTCCAGAGTGATCCAGTAAGGGCGGAAGTAGCCTTCCTCGAAGACGTGCACGCGAATGCCTTGCAGGCGGGCGAGCGTGATCGCGGTGCGGTGCACGGGGCGGCAGTCGCCGAACAGGACAAGGTCGGTGATGTTCAGCTCACGAAAAGTCTGGGTATAGTAGGCCTCTAAATCAGCTGTTTGTTGGCCGCAGCGCTGCCGTGAACCGGAACCATAGAGCACGTCACCTACGTTGAAGCTTATGCTGTGCACCCGCTGGTCAATCGAACGAAGGCCTTTGGCCAAACGATTGAAAAAGGGTGAGCTCACGCCTTGTAGAAACAGAAAGCTATTACGCGGAATCCCCAGCAGCGGACGACGCGTCGGCTCGAGAATCAGGCTGCCGGGCGCTTCCTGCCCAGCAAACTGCTCAACCGTCGTTTCAAATCCTGCCATCTGGAAGTTGCTCCGGGCTGCGGTAATGCATGCCAGTGTTGTAGTTCGTAAAGGGTCTGTTCTGCAGTGGTGAAACGATTGGTGATTCGGCTGACGTAGGTGGGATAAAGCAGGAGCGTCGCCGCCACCAGTTCATCCAGCGTTAACGTTCGACAGCGTCGACTTCGCACTTGAGCATCCAGCTCGTTGTCCGTCGTCAGTCCCCAGCCGGCATAGAATGGCTGGCCATAGGTGGTAACCGGCACTCCACGAAGCAGTGCCTCGAAGCCCGACTGCGAAGTGAGCACATGCACCTCATCGACCACCGCCAACAGTTGATGCAGGGGAGTGTCGCCGATGACTTCGTCGCACCAGTGCACCGTTTGCGCTTCGTCGCTGCCGCTTGCACGTGTACCTGCCAGTACTTCTGGATGCGGCTTGTACAGCACCCAGGCCTGTGGATTACGTTCGCGTACTGCACGCAGCAACTGCAGGTTGCTGAGAATGCTTGTGCCACCGAAGCGAATCGAGGCATCACCCTCGACTTGCCCGGTGACGAGAATTACCTTTTGCGCATCTGTTGGCCGTTGCCAGGACTTGCCCGGCAGGTTGTATTTGGTCAGCCCTGCGTTGCAGATCGCCAGGCGCAGCTCTTGTGCCCGCATCAATAACTGGGTGTCAAACGTATTGTTGGCGAGCATTTGTTCCAAGCGCGACGGGCGTGTGGAGTCGTAATAAATGCCAATATCATCGATCACCCACGACAGTGGCCGAGCTTTACCAGCGCCTAGGCCGACAGAGCGCAAAAAACCGTCTTCAACGCGGTGGATCTTTTGGGGGTGGCCGAGCAGCTCAAAATCGAGTTTGCAGCCCCAAGTAATGACGGGCATCGACGCAGACACACGCTTCTTGGGTTTGACGAAGCGTATCGCACTGCCGTTGAAGAACAGTCTGGCTAATGGCTCTTTCCAGCGGCTGAAACCGCATACTTGCATCGATGCTGGCATCAAGCTGCGGTGGTAGCGTTGCAGGCCTAACCATTTGATCAAAGATTCCGGGGTACTCGGCTCGCCCCGTTCAGGACAGATGTAGCGTGGGTAGCGCACCAAGCTCGCGTGGATCAGTTGGGCAAGACTAATCGGCGAGCGGCGAGAAGGGGCGGGCAGACGATCATCCGTCAGCCCCCATCCGGCATAAAATGGCATGCCCCAGGTATGTACCTGTACCCCCCACAGCAATGCGTCGAAGCCTAGCTGCGAAGTCATTACGTATACCGCGCGCATGCGCGGCAAAAGCTCAGCAGGATGAACGTTCTGAGTCAGAACCATCACCCGCGGGAGCTTTGCTACTGCAGCCAGATCGAAGTGCCCCGACTTACGCCCTGCAACCACGTCAGGGTGGACCTTGAGGAGAATGGTGCTGGCTGGGTAACGAGCCAAAGCTTCATTGAGCATCGCCACGAAATCGTCAGCTGTCGCGCCTTGCAACGATGCGTCGCCGGACGTTTGGTCTGCCACGAGTACGCAGTTCGCTGGAAGGGCGGGCACTTCAATACGCGAGTCGTTGTATTTCGACACCCGCTGCTCTTGCCAGAGCGCTTTGAGCGCCATCGCTCGTGCTCGCTGCTCGTGAGTGAGGGGCTCAGCGATCAACTGCTCCAGCCGAGAAGGTTGGCGGGCGTCGTAGTAGACACCGACATCATCGACAATCAGAGACAGTGGCGGCTCATCGGCACCTAGGCCTACAGAGCGCAGGAACCCATCTTCGATGGTCAGCACCTGCTTTCCGGCTTTGCGCGCAGCGGCCATGGCCACGTGCGCGCTTGGTTTGCGGCCCCATGCCATTACCCAATCCGCTTCCGAAACGTCAGCCACGACACCATTCTGCAGCTCGAAATCGGGCAGCAGCGCAGGCAAAGTTCTGATCTGCTGAGCCCCTTTGGACAGGATCAACAGGCGTTGGCGAGGCAAAACGTCATCCATAAACGTGTAGCGGGGTTCCGTTACCAAGGTCGCGAAGGGCAGAAGGCCAAGTATCCAGTGGGCGATTTGAAGCGGCGAATCTTAATACAGATTCAGGTTTGTTGGATGGTTTTATTGAGTTTTTTTCCCGGTGAAACGCAACGGATCCGGGTAGATCTCAGAGGATGACATCAAAATGACATCTATTCACAGCAGGCTGAGGAGATACTTGTACTTCTCCAGCAGCAGAGGCATGCGATCTCGCTCACGGTACTCTTGGATGGTTTCGGGGCGCAGGCAGTGGTAAAGCGCTGTCAAAAGGAACACATAATGCTGGTTCCGAGCAGCTTCATCAGGGTTGAATTTCTCGGGTAGCGCGCTGCGGTAAGCTTCGCTGAACTCCTTCTGCGCTGACAGGAAAAGCGCCATTTCCTTTCGTCGGAACAGGCTTCCCAAATAGGCGCCGCCGTCGAAGCCAATGCGCCCTAGCTTGACCTCGCTCCAGTCAATCAGATGCAACTGTCCGTTTGTGACAAAGAGGTTCTTGCGTAGGTAGTCCATGTGGCAGATGCAATGTGGGCTGCGCTGCGCCGCAACGGCCAGCTTACGCATTAATGGCCTGAACCCATCGAAACGCTCCGCCAATCCAGCAAATAGCGCATCCTCACGCCCAAGTGCAACTAGCCCAGGCAAACATCGCAAAAAATTGAATCGAGGCCTCAAGAGGAACCATGGCCGGAAGAAATCCATGCTCCATAGCAATGGTGCCTTGCTCAGCGATTGATCCCTTATCCAGCTATGGCTGAGGTCTTCCAGTTCAGTAATGCCCAGTGCCAGCTGACGCGCTATCGCGTGCATACGCGGTGGCTTGCCGCGCACAAACTCGGTGAAAATCAAACTCTCCCAGGGCGTTTCGATTACCCCCAGGCATGACGGGTATCTAAAATGTGTGCTACCTGTCAGCATTCCCTCCGCGCGATGCAGTCGCGCCTCCTGACTGCCGAGGAATGCAATCTTACGAATCGACTTTTCTACTAACTCGACGGGTTGCCCGGTACATGGGTCAATCAGGCGGTGGTGGCGCACGTAGTTAACAAACGAGGCATTCGAGGCCAAGTCCTGGCTACTGATGTCCAGCGCCAACCCCCTCCACTGGGGCATCAGGGCGTGCAAGTGGTTTGCCAGGGGGGCCTGTTGCCAGCGGTAGAGCGTCTTGCCCAGTGCAGGCGGGTGAGAAGGGGTATTCATGACATCCAATCAGCAGCAGCCCTTCGTCAATCTATAGCTCTAAAGACGACCATGCTGCGTCATATAGGGCCAAGACACAACGAAAAATTACAACAAGATGTTGATTTTCAAGGCGCATACGTACGTACGCAAGGTGGTATCCCCTGGGTTGGGTGGGCGGCGACGATCCTTCCGCGCTTAATTTTTAACGGCTCAGGGGTGAGGTTTGATCCAGCATCTGCCCTTGGCGCTTTGCTTAACATGCCAAAAACCTTACCATTCGGCACGCCGTACTATCTGCAATTTCAGAGACGAAAATGAACCATCTCAGCATCGCTAAAGAAGCTCTCATTGCGCAGGCGCAGGCCGTAACCCAATTGGCAGACCGCTTGGATGGCGAATTCCAAAGCGCCGTTGAACTCATCCTCGGTTGCCAAGGCCGTACCGTAGTCTGCGGAATGGGCAAATCTGGCCTGATAGGGCAAAAGATGGTTGCCACCTTTGCCTCCACGGGTACGCCAAGCTTTTTCCTGCACCCTGCCGAGGCTTTCCATGGCGATCTGGGTATGCTTAAGCCGATCGATGTCCTGATTCTCATCAGCTACAGCGGCGAAACGGAAGAGTTGATTAAGCTGATCCCGAGCCTCAAGTCGTTTGGGAACAAAATCATCGCCATGACGGGAAATGGCAAATCGACTTTAGCCAAGCATGCCGATATTTGGTTGGATATTTCAGTCGAGCGCGAGGTTTGCCCGAATAATCTAGCGCCTACTACATCGACTTTGGCAACTATGGCCATGGGAGATGCCTTGGCTGTTGCACTGATTGATGCGATCCGCTTCAAGCCTATGGATTTTGCTCGCTATCATCCCGGTGGCAGTTTGGGTAGAAAGCTATTGACCCGTGTCTGCGATGTTATGCATTCACCGGCTCCGGTCGTAGCACCAACTACCAGTTTCCATGATTGTCTGCTGGTCATGACGCAAAGTCGATTGGGTCTCACTATTGTAATGGATAGCGATAAGCTCGTCGGCATCGTGACCGATGGAGACCTACGCCGTGCATTGCTGGCGGATGAGAGAACTATTCACTCCATGGTGAGTGAGTTCATGACAGGCAATCCGCATACGATTCAACAAAATGAGCAGCTTTCAGTTGCTGAAACGTACATGCTCGACAACAAAATTAGGGCTTTGGCGGTTACAGGCGAAGGTGGTGCAATTGTTGGTGTTGTAGAGATATTTGATTAGTTTTATTCTTTGGGGGTAATAGTAATCAAGCAGAGGTGTCGGCGGAGCCTACCTCAAAAATGTTTCAGTTTTTGACTTGAAAGAAAAATTATTTTCAAGAGTTTTCTGGCGAGCTGACAGAAGCTTAATGAAATCGAAATATTATCGCGGTTACATGTTGCTAGATTGCTTTTTCAGCGATGTAAGGCTAGCGATTATGACCTTGCTAATACTAATGGGTGTTTTTTTTGCAACGCTGATGTTTTCGGCTTGTGGTTGGTACATCCATCTTTGTAAGAACGTGCGGTGTGAGTAGAACTGATAACTAAAAAGCCACCGTAAGGTGGCTTCTTTCAAGAGGATTTAGCCGTCTTATAAAAATTTTCAAAACAGAAATTAGTCGCGTCTATGTAGCCCTCGGCGCCACCGCAGTCGAAACGCTTACCTTTAAACTTGTAGGCGATTACACAGCCGTTCTGCGCCTGTTGCATCAGTGCGTCCGTAATCTGTATCTCGCCACCCTTGCCAGGTTCGGTGTTGGTAATGATATCGAAGATGTCCGGGGTCAGGATGTAGCGACCGATGATCGCCAGGTTTGACGGGGCGTCTTCCGGCTTCGGCTTCTCGACCATGTTGGTGATGCGGAAAATGTCGTCCCGAATCATGTCGCCGGCGATTACACCATACTTGTTGGTTTCCTGCGGGTCGACTTCCTGGATGGCGACGATTGAGCAGCGGAACTGCTTGTACAGTTTGACCATCTGGGTGAGTACGCCGTCACCCTCCGGGTTGACACACAGGTCGTCCGCCAGTACCACGGCAAACGGTTCGTCGCCGATCAGCGGGCGGCTCGTAAGGATGGCGTGGCCCAGGCCTTTCATTTCGGTCTGGCGGGTGTAGGAGAACGAACAGTCGTCGAGCAGGCGACGGATACCGACCAGGTATTTTTCCTTGTCGGTGCCCTTGATCTGGTTTTCCAGTTCGTAGCTGATGTCGAAGTGGTCCTCTAGTGCGCGCTTGCCGCGTCCAGTGACAATGGATATCTCGTTCAATCCAGCATCCAATGCTTCTTCGACTCCATATTGAATTAGGGGTTTGTTTACTACCGGCAACATCTCCTTAGGCATGGCCTTGGTTGCAGGTAGGAAGCGCGTACCATAGCCAGCTGCCGGAAACAAACATTTCTTGATCATAAAAATCCTTATTGGCAAGATCATAACGTGCGATCGAATGTTACGTGCTCAACGTTTTTTCATCAACTAAAAATTTTGGCAGTCATGATTTTGATCTGACTGAAAGCCTAATCATGTATAATGGGCAAGAAAAGTTCCCTGCATATGGAGTTGATGAAGGTGGAATCCGGAGTAAAAGTAGCTGTTTGTGCTATCTGCAGAAACGAACGAGCATATGTTGAAGAGTGGGTCTCATACTATAAATCCATCGGTTTTGATGATGTTTTTATCTATGATAATGTGAGCGATGACGGTACTTCTGAGTTGTTGGTTGCTTTAGATGCTGTGGGTGAAATAAAGCGAGTATACTGGCCGCGGAAGGAAGGTATTCCGCCGCAGCGCGATGCGTATGGGCATTTCATAAATGAATATTCACATAACTTTGATTACGTATTGATTTGTGATCTGGATGAGTTTTTGGTTGTTGATCAAGGAAATGTAAAAACCTTGATTGATCAGGCTGAGGCTCTCCATGATCAGATTGGTGCGATTGCGCTCCCATGGTTGATGTTTGGCTCAGGCGGCGAAGAGAAAGAACGTCCGGGCTTGGTAATTGAAAGGTTTAAAAAGTGTGAAGGTTCGGTTGCGAGATCAGTGAAGACGCTGTTTGCAACGAAAAACACTTATAATATGAGGACACATATTTGCGATTTGTTGAATGGTGTGTATTTAGATAATACCCTGAGTGTTGCTCAATGGGACCAGAAAATGCCCATTAAGCTGAAGAAGCCTGAGATGGGGCATGCCAGGATTCATCACTATTACACTAAGTCGAAAGAGGAGTGGCTTAAGAGAAGGGCCCAACCAAAAGCGGATAGAGCAAAAATTGAGCTTAAGAATGTTCAGGAATATGAGAAGTATAGTGGTTTTTCGATTACTAATGATCAAGCATCCATGCGATCTGCAGAAGTCAAAGCTAATATAGAATCGCTGAGAAAGAAAGTTTCCAGTATTCAAGTTGTATGCAATGAAGCTGACATTGAAGTTATTTCAATAAATGGGGACTGGATCTTCGGGGCGATAAAGAACTTAAAGTCCGACAGGCCGCAGACTGTTAGGGTTGTGGGTGAAATGTCTGAGGCCTATGTGCGTAGCGTCAGGATTTCTGATAATTTGCATATATTTACGTATAAGAATAAGTGGCGAAATACTTATGGGAAGTCGTTTCAGTTGTCGCTAGTTGGTGCAAGTCGTTCTAAGTTTATTACGCCTGCAGATTATCCTGCTCCAATGGTTAGCTTAAAATGGCTGGCGAAATTTATGGCTAGCGCAGAAGATCATATTTTTGCTTATGCACTACTCGCGCTAAGTGATAGCACGATTCACGAAGTAGCAGAGGTTTGTCGGCGCCTGAAATTTACAAAAAACAAAAAGTTTACTAACTTCTTTATAGCGCTCAGTTCCTACGCCTTGACTAAGGATCTTGATTCTTTATTGGTCGAAGTGGCTAAGGAGGACGAAGACTTTAGGAAAATGATATTCGATTCAAAGAAATCGCCCTATCTTTCAAAGTTGAGCGTCTAAGATATATGTGGTGCGACTGTGTTACCAGTCGCACTAAAAAACTAAGCTCTATTACTTGTGGTTCTTTCCCATGGGGCTCGTTTGGCGAGCCTGATGTCAAAGAAGTCATTCACGACTTTCTTGTATTTTTGATCCTCTGAACTTCCATTTCCGTCGTTAAAGCAAATAAATTTATATTTATATGATGATTTTGTCGTGATCGTGTCTATATTATTTGGACGTGCAATAATTCCGCTTGCGTCAGCTCGAACTGCGGCACCGGTTATATAGGCGAAATGATGATATAGGAATGAAGTAAGATTTATGTCACTTGAACTACGCGTTTTGGCTGCTCGTGTAGAAACAAATGCACTAGTATAGCGCTGCTCTAGCTCCTGCAGTATGGATTTTCGCAGCGCATAAGGCACATGTCTATGTAGTGTACGAGGAGTATAGCTAGGAAAGTCCTCTTTGAGGAGTTTACAAACATTACCGGCTGCAATTAGATAATCAGGGCTCTCAGCATCCATGCTCCCGGTTACCATTCCATAGGGTTCAAAGTATGAAAGCGAGCGACCAGCTTCGTCAAAGAAGTCGCTTGGTAAGCATGGCTGCGACAATACAAAGTCGTCATTCAAATATATAAATTTTTCGCTTAAGCCTGGAATTAGATGTAGCGAAGCTTCAATGGCATGCGAGTTGAATGTCGGTAGTACTGAGGGGTCTGGGAAGATATCTCCGTGATCAACCCATGTTATTCTCGGATCATCTAAGAGCCAATAGGGTTTATCACAGTTCGAAACAATATATATATTGTTAAGCCAAGGGGCGTATTTATGTAGCGACCTAAGCGAGAACTTAAGCTCATCATTATTCGTGTATCGATCTGGATCGAAAGCTGATTCGGGGAAAGACTCTCTCCATAAGTCTTGCCATCTTGGGTCCGCGTGATTCACCCAAGTATAAACCGCGTCAATTTTTTCTGAATTATTTTGTTCTCTTCCGCTATAAATGCTCTCGAGGTCTTTTACCGCGAAGCGCTTAACATGGGCTTTGCTAGAGCGAATATTTGCAATGCCTGCTGGATCAATGTCATAGAGATAGAATTGAATGATTTCTAATAGCCCAAGATCATTTGAAAATTCTACGACGAAGTTTGGTCTGGCACTAAGCAAAGACGAAACTTCGGCAACGTTTAATTTTGATTTTGCAGGGGATTGAATGCTAACACTACCACCAAGCGTATAAATACAAACGTCGGTTGGTGAAGCCTCTTTGAACCCAGATATGAAGTTAATAAGCCCGTTGAGATGACCACTCCAAAGTACAAGGCTATTTTGGTCGTTTCCATCTTCAGCCCCAATGCCGGCTTTAAGGCTTTCACGAAGGTAGGCCTTCAAGCCAAGGCGATTCACCTCCATCAAGTCAACACTATTGCGGTTGGCGCTCGGAAGGGAAGTTTTACTTGCGGTTTGAGGTGAGTTTTGGAATACACGTTTCCTGAACATATCGTAGAAAAACAAGTTCGGATCACGGAAGAATTTTCGTAACTTTTTGTATTTCACTTGTTTTTTAGTCATTTTAGCAGAAATCTCAAACGGCGCTTGAATGTGTCAAAGCGGTCAATATGTCCTGGTTTGTTCTCAAACAGTGCCGAATAGTCCTTGTAATCAAGATTTTTTAATCTGCATAGGTCAAGAAAATCTTCGATCAATGTAGAGGACTCAGGGTGTGTAGATCTAAGATGTTGATGTTGCGTCAAGAATCTTTGTAGATTTCCTTGGCGCGCAGTATAGTATTCCGTTCCCTTTGGAGTATCGTGATAAAGGTGAAACGCCATATCCTTATCAAGAAGCAAAGGTAAGCAAAGCCGACCGAGCGCCCGCCGGAACCCTGTTGGAAAGAGAGGCGATCTAGCTGTTGTAGCATCTAAAATATTGCCGCACTCTGTAAGGCTATTATAAAGACCGGCTAATCTAAGCATAAAGTCAAAGTCTTCATAGCCATGCCCTTCAAATTGTTCGTCAAAACCATCTAGCAATGAGAAATCTTGACTTCGCATTATAGTGACCGACGAGGGGTTGGCCAAATGCAGGAACTCTTTTCTTGAAAACTTAAAGTATCGGTCTCTCAGGTTTTTTGGGTCTCGCACTGAAATTAGTCGCTTTGAACCATGTCGAGATAGATACATGCATGGTATAAATACAAAGTCCAATTCTCCGTTCGCAATTTTATTTTTATATTTTGCGAAAAGATCTGGGTCAGGCCATATATCTACATCTAAGAGAATCAGATAATCACTCAAGGCTGATCGGCATGCAATATTTCTAAGACGAGCATTATTAACTGGGCCTGAATGAGGGACTTCAATTATAGAAGTATTAGAAAATTTGCCAATAATTTTTTTGAAGATGATTTCTGGCCATATTTTTCTGGCTGCCAAGCCAATAACTATTCTCCAGCCATGAATTTCACCCACACGGCAAATTCTCAGGGCTTTCAAAATTATGTCAATGGGCCGACTTCCCAAGTCAATAGGAAGTACAATTGTTGTCGATCCTAGAGTAGTTACTCTTTGCATTTCAGCTAACGACGCGTTCTTGAATATCAGAAGGGACCTTCTCCATCTGTAAGTAGACACCATCAGTTGAACACTGAATTTGTGAGGAGGTTCTGTTGTCAGTGAAAGCAGACTTTGTTTGAGTGTAAAGTGGAACTTTACAATCGTGGCCGGCCATGATAATTCGTAGATAACATTGATATTTTCCAGGAGGAATTGTATTGAGATCAATGCCTTCGTGCTTTAAAGTGCAGAACCAAGATTTATCATAGCTTGTGAACGATTCAGAGTAATACTGCCGTGTCAGAGATGGTCTATTATCTTTGGCGAGATCAACTCGAAGCGTTGTCAGAGATTCGGAGTTAGTGAGGAATAGTTGAAATTTTACGTCTTTCCAATTGTCGGAAGGGACATGTTTTAAAATCCCTACTCCTTCGAGGAATAGTCTTGAATTTTTTATGTAAATGTTCTTTAGTTCTATGATTGGCTTACCGATATCCGTCTTTTTTGATTCGTCAGCACGATCGCCATAGAGCTCGCAGTAACCATATTTGGGGGCAATGTTGTTGGCTAAAGAGTAAAAAATGCTAATCAAAAGTGAAGAGTGGTGACTCGTGACCTGGTTGTGAGCGCGGACTAATACTGAGCGACTTAGGAAGAAGTTGAAATTGTCGTACTTTAAGAATTCACCCTTAAAGGGCTTTATCTCAGTCGGAAACTGTATGTCAGACTCAGAAGTGAGAAGGTATATGTTTTTGTTGAGTTTTGTGTCTGTCTTTAATATGTTTGGAAGTTTTTCATCAAACGAAAGCGCAGAGTCGTTGTTTTGTGTGCCAAACATGTTGGAAGCGGTCTGAGGCCAGTTATTAATAACGTAGCTGGCGATGTTCATTTGCGGTACGGTAGATACTATGTTTTTAAAGTTGTATTTAAGGCCGTGGTAAAGTGCAGCGCTGCCACCCTTCGAGAAGCCTGCGAGTGTACATTGAGTTTTATCTAGATTTAATAGTTGCAAGGTGTGGCTGATGAGCGCTTGGACCGCGTGTTCAGGGCCAAAGTCGTTATTCTTCAATATGTAGTAAGTGCAGTGATCGCCAAAGTCATCCTTAATCCATAGTACATTGGCAGGGCAGTCTTGAAGTGCATTTTCGAAGTCATAAGTGAACTCGGATACTGCGCCAAACCCGGAAAATACGACTATTAAATGACGCGTATCATGTTTGCGGGGTTTGAATTTATATTTTACAGATAGATCTTTATAGTTGAATTTAAGTTCTTTCAATTTCAGATCCTCAAGCCTAGCAGTTAATGCTGCTAGGCTATTTAGAGATTATGCCGAAAGTTTAAATGTATTCCAGGTTTTTTCTGTCCGTGGCGAGTTTCCGTGTCTTTTGCAGTACTGTGTTAGGATCTGCGTCGCTGCGTCCAATTGACCGCTTTTGAAAAGTGCATGTGCTAAGTCGACGGTTGCATCTTTGTTTGGATTCAAATCCTTACGAGAAATAAACTCTTCTAAGTTGCGTACAGCTTCCACCCATGATTCAGACGCGATGCTTATTAATGCTCGCTCTTGCATGAATGTCCGCTCATCTGACGCCAATTTAGATCGAGAGATTGCCTCAAGTGCTAGGTCATATTGACCACTGCGTCTGCGGCTTCGGGCCAGTTTTAGCCAAAGATCCGGTGACATTTCGATCTTGGAAGAAGCTGCAGTCCAGCAGTCGCTTGCTTCTTTCCATTTCTGATTTGAGTAGAAAATATCACCCGCAACCAGATTTTGGTTTTCATCAACAAGCGGCAGTTTAAGACGGCTCAGCTTTTTCAAAGCGTCTTTATTCTTTCCTTGTAGAAACTGCGCTCGTGCGGCCTGGTAAGCATACATAGGATCAGCACTGGCTTTGTTTAAGTCTATCCAAAGCCTCTCAGCTTCCTCCCAGATCTCTAATTTCTCAGCGATCAGTGCGCGTTCTACTAGAATCTCAGGGTGCTGCATATCGTTTGTATAGTCAAACTGCGCTATTGCTTGGTCGATATTACCCATGGTTCTGTAATGTCGCGCAGCAGTGGCTACGACTATTGCCGGCATTTTTTGATCAACTAACTTCAGTTTGAAGTACTCGTAATCTTCAATAGTGATCTCATGAGGGTTTATAGTGAAAGAAACTGTGAGAGCTTCATCTCTCATCTCCTCAGACCAGAGGCCAAGCTCTCTGAGCTTTTCATGCCATTGAGCACATTTTGTGTATTCACCCAGCTCACGAAGCGTGCGCGAGTAGTCAATGGAGTCCGATACGCTCAATAGCGTTGGGGAGTTTTGGATTAGTCTCTCCCAAGCCTCTTGAGAAAGTTCCCAGTTAGCATTCTCCATTGCACGTGTTGCGGTGCGTCGTACAGATTTTGAGATATTAAGTAGTGAGACTGTATTCTTCTCAAGATCTACAATTGCTTTATACACTCGCTCACAGCTGGATAGGTCATGGAAAGCAAACGTAGCATTTCTGCGTTCTGCATACAGGGCTTGGTCAAGCGTGCCTTCCGCAGCCTCTTCAAGTGCGTCTAAGGTACTTTCCAAGGTTTTGCGCACAGGCCCAAAGCCGTCAAGCTCGTAAGAATAATAACCTTTTGTATAGGTGTGGCTACCGTTGAAGAAGGTATCCTGGTCAAATTGGAAGTAAACAACTTTACGATCCAGAGCCGCTACTTCGAATGCAACGGAGGAATAATCCGTCACTAGAATTTCGCAATCTGCGAAATATTGCTGCATTGAAATTTCGGGGCTGTGAGTGCCAATTTTTATAAACGCTGGGACTTCGAACTCTGGCAGGTATGGTTGAACGTTAGCATGTGGGAAGAACACTACATCATATTCATACTTTTCGGAGATTTCTCGCAGACGCGTAGAGTGCAGGAATGACTTCCACTCAGTTGCGTATTGACTCGTGATAAAGCCCGATTGTTTGTCACGCTCGAAACCATCGTCTGACGCTTTGCCGACCAAGTCGTGGCGCCATGTAGGCATTATCAAGATACTAGGACGAGCATTCCTAGGTGTGGATCTTAACCGGTCATGCCTTGGCAGACCGGTTAGAACTACTTCTCGCTCACAGAATTTATAACTATCCCCATGACAGATGGAGTCATATTCACGCTGTGACGAAGTAACGAAGCAATGGATATTCTTTCCATTCAGCCAGCCAGAGAGGTCATCTTTAATAATTCCGTGCTGCAGGAATGTGAATTTGTATCTCTTAAGGTCAGCGAAGTGTGCATTAGACAATCCACCAAATACATAATGGTCAGCATGTGATGAGATAAGGTGTGCAGCGTTGAGTAGTGCAATCTTGTGTTCTTCGGTTCCAAATGGGATAAGTTTGAAACCTTCGGCCTTGAGTCGGTTCCAGTCACTCGAAGAATCATTTAGAATAAAATAAATATTATTGTGTGAATGGTTTTCTTTTACATATCTATAGAGATGTTCCGCATTGTCATCTGCGAAAGAGTTTCTGTCCATGAAGAGCCAGCAATTAGCAAATTTCATGCGATTCTGATGGGACAGGGCTTGCTCTCGAAGAAGGATGGCTTCGTGTGGTAGAGATTCCACTGCAGGGGGCTTGATCTGTAGAAGACTGAATACTTCGGCGACTTCTACACGACCTTTATGCTGCTTTCCTTTAAGGCTAATCCGAGTATCGGCTTTGTCCTCAACTTTGATTTGAAGTGTTTTTGTGTCACCTGGTTTTAGCCAGATGATCCTTTCATGAAGGAACGTCTCGCCGAAGAGTGTGTGGCGATGAGTTTTGTCAAATACAGGTATGGTTAGTTTGTTATCAAAGGTAATAAGTTCTTTAGGGTTCGGGCTTCTCGTGAAGTAGCGAACCTTTATAAGGTCGCGGAACTCATCGGTCCCGTCGATGTAGACGATGTTGAACTTCGGTTCAGTGTTTTTGTAGTAGGAAATAAGTCCAAACTTCTGGAAAAACCAAAGCCCTGCAAGTTCAAAGTTTAACATGGTCTCGTAAGAGATGTGCTGCATGATCTCTCTAACGATTGTGGTATATTTATCTCTAGCCTCAGGCGTTAGATGGCTTAGCTTTCCATCGTTGTTGATGAAACGCTTAAAGTGCCAAGCTAGATCATAGAAGATTGTGCGCTGAATATAGGGTTTCACAGTCCCGTAACGCTTTAGGCTCTCATTTATTAGGCTTTGATAGCCAAGGCGAAGTTGGGCGTCAAATCTGCCGGGCTTTTCCCAGGCAGTGTCTATGGTCGATGTTCCGTTTTCGCGCTTTCGATAGTAGTACTTAGGGTCGCTAATGAAAGCTACATGATCATTATTGAGGCCCAATAAATAACGGTTTACAAAGTGACCGTCCTCAAAGGCCGGTCTAATCAATGGATTGAAAAACAAGTTCTCGCTCAGGACACGGATGCGTTTGAAGACAGCAGTGCTGGCGCTAAGTTGCATGAACTTACCCAGATCATCTGATCGTAGGTATTGATCTCCATTAGGG